>JBFFRZ010000054.1:0-11901 GCA_041572715.1 Gammaproteobacteria bacterium | reverse complement strand
GCTCAGACTCTTCACAGAGGCCACTGCCTGCTCGGAAAGCTCCTTGTACAGGTTCATTGTTTCATTACTCATGTTCATAATCTCCATTAAAGTCAATTAGTTAGCCTTACCACACATTATGCTGCATTGCAGCATTTGTTGCAGTGCACAATACTAATACTGGATAAGGTATGTCAAGCATTATTTTTAAGAAAATATTAAAAAAACCCCGGCTAAGCCGGGGCAGATAAAGCGCATAATTTCCTGGAGGAATTAGCCGAATTGTTCTTCCTCGGTGGATCCGGTCAGTGCTGTGACCGAGGACATACCACCCTGGATGGTTGTGGTGACGTCATCGAAATAGCCGGCACCGACTTCCTGTTGATGAGAGACAAAGGTGTAACCCCGTTCGCGGGCCGCAAATTCGGGTTCCTGTACCTTTTCGACGTAATGCTTCATGCCCTCGCCTCTTGCGTAGTCATAGGCGACGTCGAACATGTTGTACCACATGTTATGAATACCGGCCAAGGTGATGAACTGGTACTTGTAGCCCATTGCCGCAATCTCATCCTGAAAGCTGGCGATTTGTTTGTCGTTCAGGCTGCGTTTCCAGTTAAACGACGGTGAACAATTGTATGCCAGCAACTTGTTCGGGTTCTCCGCCAGCACGGCCTCGGCAAATTCCCGCGCGAAGCCGATATCAGGCACGCCGGTCTCGCACCATACGAGATCCGCATACGGTGCATAGGCGACCCCACGAGCAATTGCTTGCTCAAGACCATTTTTTACGCGGTAGAAACCCTCTGAGGTGCGTTCTCCGGTCAGGAACGGACGATCATAAGGATCAACATCATTGGTTAACAGATTGGCTGCCTCGGAGTCTGTGCGGGCCAACACCAGTGTAGGTACGCCGCAAACGTCTGCCGCCAGCCGGGCCGCGTTGAGTTTTTCCACCGCTTCCTGGGTCGGTACCAGTACCTTGCCGCCCATATGACCGCATTTTTTGACTGCGGCAAGCTGGTCTTCAAAGTGCACGCCGGCAGCCCCTGCTGTGATCATGTTCTTCATCAGTTCAAATGCGTTCAGTACACCGCCGAATCCTGCTTCAGCATCTGCAACAATGGGCAGAAAATAATCGATGTAGTCTTCATCGCCGGGGTTGATATCCCGCGCCCACTGGATTTCATCGGCACGTTTAAAGGTGTTGTTGATTCGACGCACCATCGTCGGAACCGAATCGTAGGCATAGAGAGACTGATCCGGGTACATGGTTTCCGAGGTGTTGCCATCGGCTGCGACCTGCCAGCCTGAAAGGTAAATGGCTTCAATCCCCGCTTTTGCCTGCTGCATCGCCTGGCCACCGGTGATTGCTCCCATGCAGTTGACGTAACCTTTCTTGGCGCTGCCATGAACCAGGTCCCATAACTTGACCGCGCCATTCCTGGCGTATGTGTATTCGGGCTGTACAGAACCGCGCAGACGTACTACGTCCTCCGCGGTGTAGTTTCTCAAAACGTCTGTCCAGCGTTCGCTGGTCTGCCACTCCTGCTCTAGTTCAGCAACCTGATCCTGTCGTGATTTCATAATAAATTCCGCCTGATTATTAGTACCTGATGCGCTTTCAGAAAGTGTATGCGCCTGTCTTCAGAAAATAGTAGATGAGCTGTGGGACATTAAAAAATTCATTATTTCTATTTTCAGTATTAAATTTTGTGCAATGCACAATTTTACGCGCCCTTTAACTCCAGCCGCTTGGCATGCAGTGTCGGCTCGGTATAGCCACTGGGTACCTTGCGGCCCATGAAAATGAGGTCCAGCGCGGCCTCGAAGGCTGCGCCCTCGTAGTTTGGCGTCATCTGGATATAGCCGGGATCCGCCGAGTTCTGTTTATCGACTACCTCGGCCATTCGTTTGAGCGTCTCGACAACCTGCTCCTCGCTCACGATATTGTGATGCAGCCAGTTGGCGATATGCTGCGAGGATATTCTAAGTGTGGCCCGGTCCTCCATTAAGCCAGTGTGCCGGATATCTGGCACCTTGGAACAACCTATGCCGCTATCGATCCAGCGCACGACGTAACCGAGAATCCCCTGGCAGTTGTTTTCAAGTTCTTCGCGAATTTCTTCTTCGCTCCAGTCCGGTGATTCGCAGATCGGCATGGTCAGCAGGTCATCCAGGTTGGCCCTCGGCCTTGATGACAGTTCCTGCTGTCGCTGGAATGCATCGACCTGGTGATAATGGATTGCGTGCAGTGTGGCCGCGGTCGGTGAAGGCACCCATGCGCAGTTGGCGCCGGCCATCGGGTGCGCCTGCTTGGTTGCCATCATGGCCGCCATTTCATCCGGCATGGCCCACATTCCCTTGCCGATCTGTGCCTTGCCGGACAATCCGCATGTAAGGCCAATATCAACGTTCCAGTTTTCGTATGCCTGGATCCATACGGCTTTTTTGATGTCCTCCTTGCGCAATACCGGGCCCATTTCCATGGAGGTGTGTATTTCGTCACCGGTGCGGTCCAGAAATCCTGTATTAATGAAAATAACACGCTCGGAAGCCGCACGAATGCACTCCTTCAGGTTGACCGTGGTGCGGCGCTCTTCATCCATAATGCCCACCTTGATGGTATTGCGGGGCATTCCCAGTGCCTGCTCGACGCGTTCAAACAGATCTACGGTCAGCGCCACTTCATCCGGGCCATGCATCTTGGGCTTTACCACATACATCGAGCCGGTTCTGGAGTTTTGATACTTACCAAGTTTTTTCAGATCATGCAGGGCAATCAACGCAGTAATCATTGCGTCCATGATGCCTTCCTGGATTTCATGACCTTCGCGATCGAGAATGGCGGGGTTGGACATCAGGTGTCCGACGTTTCTGACCAGCATCAGCGACCGGCCCGACAGGGTTAAGGGGCTACCATCCGCCGCTATGTACTGACGATCATCATTCAGCGCGCGCGTAACCATTTTCTCGCCCTTCATGAAGTCCTCAGAAAGATCACCACGCATGAGGCCAAGCCAGTTACGATAGACAATGACCTTGTCTTCGGCGTCTACGGCGGCGACCGAGTCTTCACAATCCTGGATAGTGGTGACCGCGGCCTCCATCAATACATCCTTTACACCTGCCGCACTGTGCTGGCCGATCGGGTGCTCACGGTCAATCTGGATTTCTACATGCAGCCCGTGCTGTTTCAGCAAGATGGCTGAGGGATGCTGCGCTTCACCGGCATAGCCAACAAACTGGCGCTCATCTGCGAGCGTGACATCCTTGCCGGTTTCCAGCGCGATACTGAGCTGGCCGTTATCAATTTGGTAACCGGTGATGTCCTCCTGCTTTCCTTCAGTTAATGGAAAGTGCTCGTCAAGAAACCGGTTGGCATAGTCGATGACTTTTTTCCCGCGTACCGGGTTATATCCTTGAACATCCCCATCCGCTTCGTCGTGGGGAATGACATCTGTGCCATACAAGGCATTGTAGAGGGAACCCCAGCGGGCATTGGCGGCATTCAGCGCATACCGCGCATTGTTGACCGGCACAACCAGTTGGGGCCCTGCAATTGATGCAATTTCAGCATCCACGTTTTCGGTGGTGATGTTAAAGTCATCGCCCTCCTCCAGCAGATAACCTATCTCATAGAGAAAGGCCTTGTATGCCTTCGGATCGTGCGGCTGGCCGCGACGGCTGATATGCCATTCATCAATCTGAGACTGCAACTGATCGCGTCGCTGCAACAGCTGACGGTTTCTTTGCCCTATATCACTGGCTATGGAGGCGAATTCCTGCCAGAAGTGTTCCGGATCGACCCCGGTGCCCGGCATGATTTCTTCATTGACCAGGTCGAACAGGATTCGTTCGACCTGCATTCCACCGGCATTGATGTAGTCCGACATTGAGTACTACCTTCTGTATTTACTATTTATCCAGATTAGCCAAGCGCCGGATTGCACACAATATGACTAGTACAACGATATTTTAATCAGGAGTATTAATGAATGAGAGATTGAGTGATCATCAGCTCAAAATAAGGGTATCATCACGCACTACGTCATAATAATTTCCTGGGTGGCTGGCAGGGCCATGCTGGTAATAGTCAGGTTTGAAAAAATCTATACGGGCCCCAGACTGACCAGGGATAGAATATTTTAATAAACCGTTCGTGCATCCGGGATCGTCACATGGTCGAAAGAGTCATCTGGCTAGACAAACTGTCTATAAAAGACGTAGAAATTGTTGGCGGCAAGAATGCCTCATTAGGAGAGATGATCTCAGGCCTGGCATCGGCCGACGTCAGTGTGCCCGGTGGTTTCGCCACTACAGCCGAGGCCTTTCGCGAATTTCTGCAGCAAAATGACCTGGCCAAACGCATCAACGATCGACTGGCTGAACTGGATACTGATGATGTCAATGCACTTGCCATCGCAGGTGCAGAAATACGAAGCTGGGTAATTGACACGCCATTACCGGCAGAACTGATGCATGAAATCACCTCCTGTTACGAGGCAATGCGATCAGAAGGCGGGCACCAGGCAACGGTAGCCGTCAGGTCATCTGCAACGGCAGAAGATCTACCCGAGGCATCATTTGCGGGACAGCAGGAAACGTTTCTCAATGTTACCGGGATCGATAACATCATCACTGCCATCAAGCATGTGTTCGCCTCGCTGTACAACGATCGTGCGATTTCTTACCGTGTGCACCAGAACTTCGATCATGACCGGGTCGCTTTATCTGCCGGCATCCAGCGCATGGTTCGCAGTGACATTGGCGCCAGTGGTGTCATGTTCACACTGGACACCGAGTCCGGTTATCGCGATGCAGTCTTCATTACCGGTTCCTACGGCCTGGGAGAAACCGTTGTCCAGGGCGCCGTCAACCCGGATGAATTCTATGTCTACAAGCCCGGGCTAGCAGAGAATCGCCCTGCGATCCTGCGTCGCACGCTCGGCAGCAAGGCCATCAAGATGGTGCATACCGACAAGACGGTGCATGACGAGACCATTCACACGGTACCGGTTGATGACGATGAGCGGAACCGTTTCTGCATTACCGATGAGCAGGTGGAAGAACTCGCCCGCCAGGCCGTGATTATCGAACAGCATTACGGGCGTCCGATGGATATCGAATGGGCGCAGGATGGTCAAGACGGCAAGCTCTACATTGTCCAGGCTCGTCCGGAGACGGTGGAGAGCCGCAACGAATCCACCACCACGGAACGCTACGAGCTCAAGCAGACCGGCGTCATGCTGGCCCAGGGACGTGCGATCGGGCAACGGGTCGGTGCTGGCAAAATCAGGCTGGTCAGCGATGCCAGCGAGATGGATAAGGTACAGCCGGGCGATATCCTGGTCACCAGCATGACCGATCCGGACTGGGAACCGATCATGAAACGTGCAGCGGCGATTATTACTGACCGCGGTGGGCGCACCTGCCATGCGGCCATTATTGCCCGGGAAATGGGCATCCCCGCGATTGTCGGCTGTGGTGATGCCACCGAGGTGTTGCAGGATGGCACAGAGGCTACCGCCTCCTGTGCCGAGGGCGATACCGGCTTCATCTACGAAGGTCTGCTGGAATATGAGATCGTTCGCACGGATACCGGTGAAATGCCGGTACTGCCGACCAAGATCATGATGAACGTGGCCAACCCGGGGCGTGCCTTTGCGTTTGCCCAATTACCCAATGCCGGTATTGGCCTGGCGCGCCTTGAATTCATCATCAACAACACCATTGGCATACATCCAAGGGCATTGCTGGATTACCAGCATCAATCTGATGATCTCAAGCTGCAGATCAGTGAACGCATGCATGGCTATGCCGGGCCGGTTGAATTTTATGTCGACAAGCTCACCGAAGGTGTCGCGACTCTGGCTGCAGCCTTCGCCCCCAACCCCGTCATCGTACGCCTGTCTGATTTCAAGTCGAACGAATACGCCAACTTGATCGGTGGGCGGCAGTTTGAGCCGGAAGAAGAAAACCCCATGATCGGGTTCAGAGGGACTTCCCGTTATCTTTCAGACGAGTTTCAGGCCAGTTTCGAACTGGAGTGCACGGCATTGAAGCGCGTTCGAGATGATATGGGCCTGACCAACGTAGAAATCATGGTGCCCTTCTGTCGAACACTGGGAGAGGCAGATGCGGTAATCAGCCTGTTACGCGCTAACGGGCTGGAGCGGGGTAAAAATGGACTGCGCATCATCATGATGTGTGAAATCCCATCCAATGCACTATTGGCCGAGGAGTTCCTGGAATATTTTGATGGCTTCTCCATTGGTTCCAATGACATGACCCAACTTACACTTGGTCTGGACCGTGACTCCGCCCTGATTTCCAACCTGTTTGATGAACGGAATCCAGCGGTCAAGAAAATACTGGCCTTGGCAATCAAGGCCTGCCGCGAAAAGGGGAAATATGTCGGCATTTGTGGCCAGGGGCCATCGGACTATCCTGACTTTGCAGCATGGCTGTTTGAACAGGGTATCAGCAGTATCTCGCTCAATCCCGATACCGTGGTCGACACCTGGATACATCTGGCCGAAGAACATGCTCAGTAATTTCATCTGAATCAGTTACTATCGGGCACCATGAAAAAGAAGAAACGCCCGGTATTTTTTATGTCTGACAGAACGGGGATTACAGCAGAAAGACTCGGCCATACCCTGCTGACCCAGTTCGCATCGATTGATTTTGAACACCAGTCACTGCCCTTCATCAACTCGTCGGATAGGGCGCGGGAAGCAGTTGAAATTGTCAACAAGGCAGCCAACCAGAGCAACCTGACGCCGATCGTCTTCAGCACCCTGATCGATCACGAGACCAAGACCATTCTCAGTGAGTCCAAGGCCGAAATTATTGATTTTTTCGCTGCGTTTATTCAGCCGCTGGAGGACATACTTGAAACGGAATCCTCTCATACAACGGGTCTTTCCCATGGCATCAGTGACGACACCCGCTACATGAGCCGGATCGATGCGCTGAATTTCACCCTGTCTAATGATGATGGCGTCACCACCAAGCATTACCCATCGTCTGACATTATTGTTATCGGTGCATCACGCAGCGGCAAGACGCCTACCTGTCTTAACCTTGCGCTGCAATACGGGCTGCGGGCCGCAAACTACCCGCTGTCAACCGAGGACATTCTGAACGGAACATTGCCCGAGTTCCTGGCGGAACATAAATCCAAGCTGTTCGGTCTGACGATCAGCCCGAATCGTTTGCATCGCATCAGGGAGAAACGTCGGCCGGGCAGCACCTATTCTTCGCTCAAGCAATGTCAGACCGAGGTCCGTACCATAGAAGCCCTGTTTCACCATGAAGGAATTCCATATATCGATACCAGCCTTGTATCCATCGAGGAGATTTGTACTACCATAATGGAGACCATGAAACTTGAGCGACGGGCAATACACTAACATCCGTGCAGGCATTCGACTTATGTCGAATATACTTATTTCACAGGTTCAATACACTAGTTGGATTAATAACCCTTAGCTAAAACACATAAGAATATGGTTACTTTTTAAAGTAACTACATACAATGGAGGAAACCATGTCTGAACATGAAGTCTACCCGGTTCCCGCGGATTTTGCGGCACAGGCAAATATCACAGCCGAACAGTACGAGCAGATGTATCAACAATCGGTTGATGACCCGGCCACCTTCTGGGCGGAACAGGCAGAGAAAGAACTGAGCTGGATCACGCCACCGGTAAACATCCTGGACTGGAGCTTCGATGAATCAGACCTGCACATCGAATGGTTCAAAGGCGGGAAACTGAACGTTTCCTACAACTGCCTGGACCGACACCTTGAAACCCGTGGCGATCAGACCGCAATCCTCTGGGAAGGCGACAATCCCGAAGAAGACAAAAAGGTGACCTATCGTGAGCTGCATACTGATGTATGCAAGCTGGCAAATGTTTTAAAGTCGCGCGGCGTCAAGAAAGGAGACCGTGTATCCATCTACATGCCGATGATTCCGGAGGCTGTAGTCGCCATGCTGGCCTGCACCCGTATTGGTGCAATCCACTCCATCGTCTTTAGTGCCTTTGCACCGCATGCCCTGAAGGACCGCATCCTGGATTCCGACTGCCAGACAGTGATCACAGCCGACCAGTCCATTCGTACCGGCAAGGCCCTGCCACTAAAGGCCAATGCAGACACTGCGATGGCCGAATGCCCCAATGTACATACCTGCATTGTCGTCAAACGTGGTGGTGAAGACATTGACTGGACCGAGGGCCGCGATATCTGGTACCACGAAGCGATCGCTGATGCCGATGCAGAATGTGAGCCAGAGCCCATGGACGCTGAAGACCCGATGTTCATTCTCTATACATCTGGATCTACCGGCAAACCCAAGGGCGTGCAGCATAATACTGGTGGTTACCTGCTGCAGGCAGCAATGACGCACAAGTATGTGTTTGACTACAAGGATGGCGAGGTTTACTGGTGTACCGCCGACATCGGCTGGGTTACCGGCCATTCATACATCGTCTATGGACCACTCTGTAATGGCGCCATCAGCCTGATGTTTGAAGGCGTACCCACCTACCCCGATGCCGGTCGATTCTGGCAGGTCTGTGACAAGCATAATGTCGCAACATTCTATACTGCGCCGACAGCGATTCGTGCATTAATGGCATGTGGTGAAGACCTGGTGAAAAAGTATTCCCGTAAATCCCTGCGACTGCTGGGTACTGTTGGCGAGCCCATCAACCCCGAGGCATGGCACTGGTATCACCGTGTGGTCGGTGATGAGCGCTGCCCGATTGTAGATACCTGGTGGCAAACTGAAACAGGGGCGCACATGTTAACGCCACTACCGGGCGCTACGCCACTGAAGCCAGGTTCGGCGACCAAGCCATTCTTTGGTGTCATACCCTGCCTGCTCGATGACCAGGGCAAGGAGATCGAAGGCAATCCAGCCTCAGGCAACCTGGCAATCAAGCACCCATGGCCATCGCAGATGCGTACGATTTATGGCGATCACCATCGTTTTTACGAAACCTACTTCTCCATGTTCAAGGGTTATTACTTCACCGGCGATGGTGCCAAGCGAGATGAGGATGGCTATTACTGGATCACCGGGCGTGTCGATGACGTACTGAATGTTTCCGGTCACCGTCTGGGCACGGCCGAGATTGAATCCGCGCTTGTATTGCATGAGAAAGTGGCAGAGGCTGCAGTTGTCGGTTATCCGCACGATCTCACCGGTCAGGGCATCTATGCCTACGTCACACTCATGGGCGGGGAAGAAGGCAGTGATGAATTAGCTGCCGAGCTGGTCGCACTTGTAAGGAAGGAAATCGGGCCTATCGCCAAGGTCAACCTGCTGCAATGGGCACCCGGCCTGCCGAAGACCCGCTCCGGCAAGATCATGCGCCGTATTCTCAGAAAGATTGCCGCTAACGAGATCGATGGCCTGGGTGATACTTCTACCCTTGCAGATCCTTCAGTGGTCGACCAGTTGATTGAAAACAGGCTCAATAAATAATAACAAATGTTGTAGCCATGCAGCCCGCTTTTGCGGGCTGTTTTTTTAATCGTCGTCAGAAACTACCGGCTCGTCGGTAATCACGATGCCGTCCCTGTCGGCATAAACATATTTGCCCGGTTCAAATACTTCGCCGGCGAATTCAACCGTGACATCCCGCTGCCCCGCACCCAGCTTCACGGTTTTACGGGGATGCGTACCCAGTGCCTTGACCCCGAGCTGCATTCCGGCAATGGCGCCGGAATCACGAATGCAGCCGTTTACAATTACGCCCTGCCATCCGTTTTCAACCGCCTTCGCAGCGAGCAGATCGCCTAGCAGTGCACATCTCATCGATGCCCTGCCATCAATAACCAGCACCCTGTTGTTACCCGGCTCTGCGACCGCATCGCGAACCAGCGAATTATCTTCGAAACATTTGACGGTACTGATCACACCATTGAATACAGGCTTGCCGCCATAGTCCTGAAAAATCGAGCGGGCGACCCTGGCCTGATCGTCGAGTGCATCACATATGTCTGCTGTATGAGTCATCGTCCTGCCTTGTCCGGGAACCACCACAAGTCTAAAGCCAATATCAATATGGAGTAATAGTCCCTGAAGCAATTAATTTAATACCCACTATTAAGACACATTGGGGAATAAAACAAGGATGGATGCTAGTATCTGCTGAGTATGGATTAGTGTGACTGCAATGATTAATACGCCACTATCACTGGAAGAATATTCAAGCCGCATGAAGTTGCCTTCACGTATTCAGCGCTCGAATAATATCGCCGCTTCCATTCTCAAACACTTCGATCGTCACTTCAGCATCTTCATGGAGCTGACGCAAACGGCCAGGAGCCATTTTGAACGGGGTGACTGGGCTGCCGGGCGGGCCACTGTAAGTGAGCGCATCTCGCTGTATGACAAACGTGTCACTGAAGCGATCCGGGATCTGCAGAAGAATTACCAGCAATCCTACCTTAACGTACAACTCTGGAAAGATGTTCGTCACCAGTATCTCGGTTTACTGAATCGACACGATCGTCCGGAGCTGGCCGAGACTTTCTACAATTCAGTATTCACCGGGCTTTTCTCCCGGCACTATTACAATAATCAGCACATCTTTGTTCGTCCTGCTATTTCGACTGAAAGGATAGAGGGAGAAATACCGGTCTTCAGCAGTTACTATCCCCAGCAGTCTGGCTGGGCGCGCTGTGTCTACAAGATACTCAGGCACTGCGACATCAACCTGCCTTTCGAGAACATTCGCCGCGATACGAGAAATATACTGCAGGCAATAGAGCAACGGATGCAGTTTCCGAACTACATTGCCACCCACTTTCAGTTGCAGGTACTCAAACCTGTATTTTATCGGAACAAGGCTGCCTACCTGATCGGCCGAGCAATCAATGGTCCGGACAGAATCCCGTTTATCATCGCGCTGTTCAGAAACGCCGATGGCAAGCTGTATGCAGATGCATTGATCACACATGCCGATGATATTGCCAACATGTTCAGCTTCTCCCGCTCCTATTTCATGGTAGAAGCGGACCCACCTTCGGCCATCGTGAGATTTCTTTCGAGTATATTGCCCAGTAAATCAACCGCAGACATCTATACCTCAATTGGTTTCCACAAGCAGGGAAAGGCAGAATTCTACCGGGATTTCCTTTACCACCTGCGTCATTCCACAGACAAGCTGACCATTGCCCCCGGTATCAAGGGTATGGTGATGGTCGTGTTCACCCTGCCCTCCTACCCGTATGTGTTCAAGGTGATCAAGGACCGGTTCCCGGCACCAAAGGAAACCACGCAACAGAAAGTCATTGACCAGTATCGACTGGTCAAGTCACTGGACCGCGTCGGGCGCATGGCTGATACCTGGGAATTTTCCTACGCGGCATTTCCGATCAAACGATTGCAAAAATCACTGCTGGAGCTGCTGCAGAATGAAATCCCGGAAAAAATAACCATAGAAGACGAACACATCATCATCGAGAAGATATTCATCGAGCACAGGCTGGTACCACTGAACATATTTCTCGATGATGCAGGCACGCATGATTCTGAACGGGTCATCCGTGAATATGGCGATGCAATCAAGGAAATTTCCTCATCAGGCATTTTCCCGGGCGACCTGCTCACCAAGAACTTTGGAGTAACGCGCCATAAGCGGGTTATTTTCTATGACTACGATGAAATTATCCCGATCAGTTACTGTAACTTCAGAAAGATTCCGCCGCCACGTTACCCGGAAGATGAGTTCGCCGATACGCCCTGGTATTCAGTGAATCCGAACGACATCTTCCCTGAAGAATTCGAAGACTTCCTCATCACCAGGCCGGAACATAAAAGCATGTTGAAGAAGTATCATGCTGACCTGTTTGATTATAAGTACTGGCAGGGTATCCAGCAGTCCGTCAAGGATGGCAGCT
>JBFFRZ010000053.1:0-12249 GCA_041572715.1 Gammaproteobacteria bacterium | reverse complement strand
GCAGGGTATTACCCATGGAGAAAATCGGTCATCTGCTCGAAGCGGGGCCGGAGTTCTGCCTGGCCATGTCATACAATCCCGGCTATCAGAGCGTGTTGAAAGATCTCAAGCAGTCAACCCGCCAGCGTTTTGTCGCACTGGAGTTCGATTATCCGAACCCGACGCTAGAGACAAGGATTGTTGAAAAAGAGTCCGGTCTGGACGCACAGATGGCTGGCCTGCTGGTGAGGTTTGCCGGCATGACGCGAAACCTCAAGGGGAATGGACTGGATGAGGGTGCCAGTACCCGTCTGCTGGTGCATGCGGGCAAGCTCATGTCATCAGGAGTTGAGCCTGTATCGGCATGCCAAAGTTCAATTGCACAGGCGCTGACCGATGATTCGGAGATGCTGGTAGCAATTAACGAACTGTCGGCATCACTTTTTTGATATTCAGCCCTTCCCTCGAAAGCGGGATGCCATTATGAATGGATGCGCTATGCAGCCACCTGCAGCCAAACCTGAAATCTTTGCCGGTTCTTCCCTGGACCTGCTAAGCGATGTTGTCTTTGCGGGACGGCAAGCTCGATAATGTCCAGGCTGACTGAACAACAGATCATCGATATGCTCGATGATTATCTGGAGGCCGAGTTCACCTTCATTCGAACCGATCAACTGGCGGCAATGTTATTGCCACTGGAAGACCGTCATCAACGTTTCATACTCGCATGGGTCAGGAGCCTGGCCAGCACCCAGGTCGAGCTGGCGCATCAATTTATCAATAATGTTATCCGTGTGCTTGATGACATGGACCGGCAGACGATAGAAGAGTGGGCAGAATACACGCTGGACGTATACGATACATCCGGACTGCACCCTGCGATGGAAGTAATTCGCAGCGTTGAAGACTACGTCGAACTTAGCCGCGTGCGTGAAGTCGGTTGTGTCTACAGTGAAGTCAGGGGCGTCCTGGATACCTTTATCCATGGTTTGTCAGGGCGTGACCTGAAAATCGAGCAGGGGGAATACGCCTATACCGACAGTGAAACGATCTATTTGCCTCGCGTTGTATCGTTGCTGAATAGCAAGGAAGATAATTTCACCCTATACAAGGCAACGGTGACGATGTTGTGGGCACAGACACGCTACGGAACATTCAGACACCAGCCGTTGCAGCAACTGAATAAATATGAGAATCCGACGCATGCCATCAAGCTATATCATGCGCTGGAAACCGCCAGGCTTGAAGCCTGTATCGAAAGGGAGTTGCCGGGCCTGTTTCGTCGCATGCTACAACTCAGGCAGAAAGTTGGCATGCATTACCCGCAGACACTGCAGGCCGCGATCACAGTATTATCTAAAAAATCTGCATCTGCCGCTGACTCCCTGCAGTGGGTTGAAACATTATACGAACAGCCGCTGCAGCTTGTTGAGTGTTATCAGGGCAACTTTCGCCTGCATGAAGTTGAAAAAGTAGCGACCGCCAGAATTGAAAAGGAAAAGGCCCTGTTGCGCCTGAAACTGGCTGAACTCGTGGAGGAACTGACCCCGGAAGACAGCACGGTAGCCAGGGAAGACCGTAAGATTGGTATCAAAGAAAAAGTTTCATCCGATCAGAACGATGAAAACGATATTCTTGAGCCGGGGACTTACGATATCACGCTGGATGATGTGCCGATGGTGCCACCGGAATCGGTGAGAAAGTTGCTCACCTCTATACAGCTCGATCTAAGCCAGATCCCGGATGAATACCTGACGCCCGCGGGTGATGGTGAATATGATTCCTCTTTGTTTCAGGCACCGGACCCGGATGAGGTCTGGCAGGGCACATATCATGAGGAGGGCGCAGAGTTTTATGATGAGTGGGACGTGCGCCGTGACCATTATCGAAAAAGCTGGTGTGTACAGCGAGAGAAGGAGGTCAAGCCGGTTTATGACGATTTTGTCCGGAACACGTTAAAAAAACATCATGGACTGGTTGAACGGCTGCGTAAGACTTTTGAGGCCATGAGGGATGAAGATCGTCTGCTGAAACGGCAGGTGAATGGAGATGATGTAGATATTGACGCACTGGTTGAGGCGATGGCAGATACCCTCGACGGGTCGGAGATGACGGATCGTCTGTTCATGCGCATGCACAGAAATGAACGCAACATCGCGGTTGCTTTCATGGTGGACATGAGTGGCTCAACCCGTGGCTGGATCAATGAGGCCGAGCGCGAGTCATTGTTGCTGCTGTGCGAAGCCCTTGAATTACTCGGCGACCGTTATGCCATTTATGGTTTTTCAGGTAATACACGCAAGAAGTGCGAGTTATACCGGGTTAAAACTTTTGACGAAAAATATACGCCGGAAGTACAGGCTCGTATTGCTGGCATAGAACCGCAGGACTATACCCGCATGGGTGTGACCATTCGCCATCTCACCAGCCTGCTAAAACAGCAGGAGGCGAAGACCCGAATGCTCATCACGTTATCTGATGGAAAGCCGGATGATATTGACCACTATCGTGGAGAGTACGGGATTGAGGACACACGCAAGGCCTTGATTGAAGCAAAGTATGCAGGCATCCACCCGTTTTGTATCACTATCGATGAGCATGGACAGGATTATTTGCCGCATATGTATGGCGCCGTAAATTATACGGTTGTGGATGATGTAGCCAGTTTGCCGCTGAAGGTCTCGGATATTTACCGAAAATTGACGACCTGATCATTTGCGGCTGTATTCGACACATGCATAATCACAGCGATGATGTGTTTGCTAGTCGATAGCAAATTCTATGCGTTCACCCAGCTTCTCGATCCCTTTGTTCGCACATGCGGCATCTTTATCTCCGCCAGGGGCACCGCTGACACCAATCGCCCCCAGGTTGTAACCGCCGGCAATAATTCTCACTCCGCCATCCATCACGATCAGGCCTTTTATGTGGTTCAGTTCCGGCCTGATGTCCGATCTCGCCTCTCTGAACTGGCCGCTGTCGGTCCAGGCCATTACCGTCATGTTGGCTTTGCGCTCTGCAATCTCCAGGGTAAAGCGGGCGGCAAGGTCATCCCTTAATGCTGCGCGTACCAGGCCATGTCGATCAACGACCACGGCACTGACGTGATAACCATCTTCACGGCATGCGATGATGGTTTCACTGGCAAGGTCACGCGCCAGGTCCATGCCAATGCTTTTTGTATCAACAATATCGGCTGACAGCACCGTCACCGGGTTGAACGAACTCAAAACGGTAAATACAGCCAATAGCATGCGGTGTATTCTCATTACTGCTCCCATGGATAATTACGCAGAGGTCTGGTATTCAGGCACAAAATGCTATTGATAGCAGGCCCCGTATTTAAAATCCAGATAAATACAGTATCCGTATCCGGTATTGAGCACTTACCATGGTGAGCGCACAGAAATGCCGGTGAACGCAGCATGTACCGCGGTCACCGGTTAGCTGATTATTGTGCGTATTTTAGTTTTGCTTCCTGTGCTGCAACCGCTTCTTCATGTGAATAGGCCTTGCCGGACCAGAGCATGTCGTAGCCGATTTCCTCATTGCCATTTTCGCACAGTTCAAGAACGCGTCTGAATAGCGGCTGAAAGGTATCGCTTTTGTGGGACTGTTCATGGTGTTCAAAAGACGACCAGAAAGTCACAATCAGTGCTTCCCTAGCCCTCAGCTCGGAATCAACAGCCTGACCTGTAGTCGAGCCTTCATTGGAGATATTGCCGCTGTTGAGGGCGACAAAGCCGCCAATAAATCCCGTGTCCGAGTGATAAGTTTTTACGTTCTCGCACAACTCGGCGACACGTTCCTGCAAATCATCAACCGTGTAGCCATCTTTGAGGATGACCCGATTGACGGTAACGACCCCGTTATACGGAAAGCCTGGTATTAATCCGCTCATTTCGAACCTCCAAAAAATACATAAGTGTTCTCTAATATAAGGACGAAAAATCCATATACAAGGGGGTTACGGCCATGGATGCAAAGTTCCGCGCACCATTCGAGTGAGGGACTTTTAGCGGATCAACAGGAAAAACGCTGTATTGCCGCGCTGGATATTAAGCAGTAATTGTCTTTGATTGCCGTTGAGTTTCTGTACGGCTTCCTGCAGGTTGCGGACCTGGTGACGGTTAATGGAAACAATAATGTCTCCCGGTTCAAGGCCGGTAGCGACAGCCGGTGAACCCTGTTTCATGCCCTAGACATAGACGCCGCCGATGCGGCCGTGAAATGGAGACTCGGTTGGTATATCGGATAATATTGCCCCGGCAAGCCGCTGGTCGAGTTTGCCGCCATCGATATTTCCTCCCGTGTCGTCCCCGGTGATTTTGGTTTGCAGGGTTAATTTCCGCTTTCCGCGATGTACTTCCATGACCACCTTGTCGCCAACGTTCAATACCCCGATGCGGTTACGCATCTCGGCTGCATTTTTCACCGGATGGCCATTAATTGCGGTGACAATGTCATGTAACTCAAGTCCCGAAGCTTCAGCTGGCGAGTCTTTTTCAATACTGGCGATAATGGCGCCCTGCCTTGTATTACTGTTCAGTGCTTCTGCCAGGTCCGGGCTCAATGTTTGTACAACTACACCAAAGTAGCCGCGCCGGATTTCCCCATGCTCCAGTAGCTGCTGCATGACGATTTTTGCCATGTTGATCGGGATAGCGAAGCCGATGCCGACATTGCCTCCCTTGTTGGGGGAAAGGATGGCAGTATTGATGCCGATCAGTTCCCCATTGAGATTGACCAGTGCACCACCTGAATTGCCAACATTGATTGCAGCGTCAGTCTGGATGAATTCCTCGAAGTTTTGTTCCCTGCCTTTGCCACTTAAACCGAGCCCGCTTCTACCGAGTGCGCTGACGATTCCGGAAGTGACCGTCTGTCCCAGTCCGAAAGGGTTACCTATAGCGACTGCAAAATCACCTACGCGCAGCTGATCCGAGTCGCTCATCGGTATGGCGCTCAGACCCCTGGAAGGGATTTGTAGTACGGCTACATCGGTGCGCGGATCAGAGCCCAGCAGTTTGGCTTCGAGTTGTCTTCCATCCTTGAAAGTGACAATGATGGTTTTGGCATCGCCTACCACATGGTGGTTACTTAACACGTAACCATTGTCCGCATCTACCACGACGCCAGAGCCCAGGCTCCTGAATTTTTTAGTCTGGCTTTGGCTGGGTAAATCGAAAAAATGCCTGAATATCGGGTCATCCAGCAGGCTATTGCGCTGTTTTACCTGAATCTCACCAATAGCCGATATGTTGACAACCGCCGGTGTAACCTTCTCCAGCATTGGGGCCAGCGTTGGCAGACGTTCTCCGTTAACCTGCGAGGGTAACGCCGCATATGTGAGGTTAGTCACTGGGATACAAAGAACGGCCAGAATAATCAGCCTGGAGATGTGTCTAATCATGGGCGGTTACGTTGTGTAGGCGCGGTGCAACGATGTTATCAGACATAATTGTCCTACGCCGCAGCTATATCTCGTACTGGCAATGCAAGAAGGCGCAGACTTTAGTCTGCGCCCTGAGGATCAAGCATTAACCGTGATCTTCTTGGGCAGGACTTTTTCCTGCTTTTCGATCATGATCTCAAGTACGCCGTCTTTGGATTTGGCGCTAACCTTGTTTTGATCAGCGGTGTCAGGCAAGCTGAAACGACGATAGAAAGAGCCACGTACACGTTCAATGCGTTTGTAGCCTTCTTTCTCTTCTTCATTATCGAACTTGCGCTCGCCACGAATGGTGAGTACACCGTCCTCCAGTGAGACTTCAATATCTTCAGGCTTGATACCGGGTACGTCAGCGTGAATGATATATTTGTGGTCTTCTTCCTTGATATCTACTGCCGGGGACCAGTCGTATCCGGCAGTGGTCTCATTCTCTTCATAGCGTGGGAATAACCCACCGAAGAAACGATCGAAGTCATCATTTCTGAATAATGACCTATAGGGACTGTATTGCATCATGTTCATTTCAAACCTCCTGTAACTATTCCAGTTAACTCTTTCTGATGGCAACGTGGGGTCAGCAAGGTGTATTTCAAGGAATTAAATATGACGCTGATCAAAAATCGCGGGATTATTCAGTTAGCACCATAAAAAACAAAACCGGCATATAGCCGGTTTTTATGGGGAACGTTGGGATAAGCTCAGGCAGACAGGCTGGTCCTGAGTTTCTTCATGGCAGCGGCCTCTATCTGACGAATACGTTCTGCAGATACACCGTATTCTGCTGCCAGATCATGCAGGGTGGCCTTGTTGTCAGTCAGCCAGCGTCGTTGCAGGATATCCTGGCTACGCTCATCCAGTGATGTGATCGCATCGCTCAGGTGAGCAGTCTGCTGTGCTTCCCAGTCAGCAGCTTCCAGCGCGGTGGCTGGATCAGTCGCTTCGTGATCCTGTAAATATGCAGCCGGGGCTTTCCATGAATCTTCATCATCATCACTGGCCGGTGCATCAAAAGTTGCGTCATGCGCGCTCAGACGTTTTTCCATTTCCAGCACAACTTCCGGCTTTACGTCGAGTTCTCTGGCGATCGTTTCAACCTCTTCCCGGTTCATCCAGCCAAGCCGTTGTTTCTTGCTACGCAGGTTGAAGAAAAGCTTTCTCTGCGCCTTGGTGGTAGCCACTTTCACAATTCGCCAGTTCTTTAACACGTATTCATGGATTTCTGCCCTTATCCAGTGAACCGCAAATGAAACCAGGCGAACACCAACCATCGGGTCGAATCGCTTCACCGCTTTCATCAGGCCGATATTGCCTTCCTGCACCAGATCATTCAAAGCCAGTCCATAGCCGTTGTAGCCGCGGGCAATGTGAATCACAAAACGCAGGTGCGCCATAACCAGGCGACGGGCTGCATCCAGATCGTTTTCATCATGGAATTTTACTGCCAGATCATGTTCCTCTTCGGCAGATAAAACCGGGATGCTGTATGCACTCTGGATATACTGATCCAGACTGCCTGTCAGCACGGGCACCAGTTGCTGCTCGTTCGGTTTTACAGTCAAAGCTGTCGATGTCATGTGTACCTCCCTAACCCAATGTATTTACTTGGTTTCTACGTATATTTTAGCACTCAGCGGGTTAGAGTGCTAATGTTCTGTTTAGTTCCCCGAGGTGACTGAAAATTACTCGACCTGGGCTCAATGGGACTTGCGGCATGATTTACAAGCTTATTCTGGCTCGATTTTATACAGGTGCTGAGTGACCGCTGTCCACGCCCCGAGGTAGCCCAGTAAGCCACCAGCCAGGGTTATGCTGATCACAAAGATGATTCCGGGATAGACAGGCGTGAAATTGCTCTCGTACAGGCTGATGAGGCGGTCCACCGGCTCGTTTAGCAGCCAAAGCGCCGCCGAAATCAGTGCGCTGGCCAGCAGCCCGCCCATCAGTCCGAACCAGAACCCGTCGTACAGGAAAGGTCGCCTGATGTAGGAATGGGTAGCCCCGAAGAGCTTGGTGATGACAATTTCTTCACGCCGGTTTTCGATCTCCAGCCGGATGGTGTTGCCAACGACGAGTATCACCGCGATCGCCAGAATTGCGGCCACAATCAGTATGGCGCGCTGAATCATCTCGATGATTCCCTTGAGCCGCTTGATCCATTCAAGGTCAAGTTGTGCCAGTTCAACCTGCGGGTTTGCCAGTAGTTCCTGTCTTAGCCTGTCCAGCGCCTGCGGCGACAGGCTGCTTGCCGGGGTGATTAGTATGACCGCTGGCAAGGGATTTTCAGCGATGTGCTCCAGCGCTTCCTGGAAAGTGGTCATCTGGCGAAACTCTTCGAGTGCGTCAGCCCGACTGAGAAAATCTACGTGCTTCATCCCGGGGTTTTTGGCCAGTTGCTGCGAAAGTGCCCGGCCTTCCTCATCGCTTACATCGCGTGTAAGGAATAGTGAGATTCGGGCATCTGTATCCCAGTGCATGCTGAGGCTGAGCATGTTTTGCGACAGTATGTATAGCCCACCGGGGAGCGCCAGCGCGATAGCCAGAACAGCCATGGTCAGAATACTCGACATTGGGCTCCGAAACAGGCGATACAGACTGTCTCTTAGGCAGCCGCGATGGTGTGATGTCCATGATTTTAGCCGCACACCACGGGTAACATGGGAGGTGGCGGCCTGTCCTTTACGGATGGCCATCAGCCGCCACCGGGTATGCCGGCCTCGAGCAGCTTTCCCTGGTGCAGCACCACCATGCGACGACGCATCAGTTTGGCCAGCTGGATGTCGTGCGTGGCAATAATTGTGGTTACGCCCACGGCATTGAAATCCGCCAGCAGCGTCATGATTTCCTTTGACAGTTTCGGGTCCAGGTTACCGGTTGGTTCGTCCGCGAGCAGGATTGGTGGCCGATTGACCACGGCCCGGGCAATTCCCACACGCTGCTGTTCCCCGGTGGACAGCGTTATGGGTTGTCGGTCCTGTTTTGATAATAGCCCGACCTTGTCGAGTGCGGCCTGTGCGCGTTTACGGCACTCACGCCGATCCATGCCGGAAACCTCAAGTGGCAGCATGACATTGTTAATCACCGGTCGATCAAACAGCAGATGGTG
Source organism: Gammaproteobacteria bacterium (assembly GCA_041572715.1). Classification (GTDB taxonomy): domain Bacteria; phylum Pseudomonadota; class Gammaproteobacteria; order JAJDYQ01; family JAJDYQ01; genus JAJDYQ01. The sequence goes on along the minus strand of JBFFRZ010000053.1, from coordinate 3,715 downwards.
GTCCTGGAATACCATGCCGATATTTCGTCTGAGCAGCGGAATATAGTGTTTCTTCATGCGCACGATGTTGGCGCCATCCAGGATGATATTGCCGGAACTGGGTCTTTCCAGTACAGGGATGAGCTTTAGCAGGGTGCTTTTACCGGCGCCGGAGTGTCCGGTAAGAAAGATCAGTTCTCCCCGCTCAATATGCAGGCTGACATCGCGCAGTGCTTCGTGCCCACTGGTATAGCGTTTGGATACATTCTGAAAATGCAGCATGTTCAGGTGTTGTCTGTTTCGGCATCCAGCAACGCGGAAACAAATTCCCTGGCCCTGAATGCACGCAGGTCATCTTTCTGTTCGCCCACGCCTATATAGCGAACCGGCACCTTGAAATGCCTGGCAAGGGCGAACAGCACGCCGCCCTTAGCCGTGCCGTCAAGCTTGGTTAATGCAATGCCGGTTACGCCAACCGAATCGTTGAACTGGGTGGCCTGCGAGACGGCATTCTGGCCAGTACCCGCATCAAGTACGAGCAGGGTTTCATGCGGCGCCGTTTCATCCAATTTGCCCAGTACACGTTTGATCTTGACCAGTTCGCTCATCAGGTGGGCCTTGTTGTGCAGGCGGCCGGCGGTATCCGCAATTAATATGTCTACGTTGCGGGCCCTGGCCGCTTCGAAAGCATCATATATGACTGAAGCGGAATCGGCGCCGCTACCCTGGGCGATGACCGGCACGTTGTTTCGTTCTCCCCAGGTTTGCAGCTGTTCGACGGCTGCGGCACGAAAGGTATCGCCTGCCGCCAGCATGACCCTGTGCCCGGCCTGCAAATACTGGTGCGCTAGTTTGCCGATGGTGGTGGTTTTGCCCGCGCCATTCACGCCGATAACGAGTATGACCATTGGCCTGGAGGTGTCATCAATCTTCAGTGGCTGTTCATGCGGCAGTAATTTTTCTACCAGGATCTCCTGCAGTTTATCGATCACTTGTTCAGGGTCCCTGCAGCTGTCCCTGAGCTGCTGAATGATCTCATCAGTTGCTTCTATGCCAGCGTCTGCGGTAATCAGCCGCATTTCCAGCTCTTCCAGTATTTCATTCAAATTATGGCCGGCGGAAAAGAGGTCACGGATATCGCCGAAAAGGGCCTGCCGGGTTTTGTTCAGCCCGTTCCTGAGTCGCTTCATTAATGAGGATTTTGAAGGCGAGATTTCGCCTTCGCTTGAATCCTGTTTCTTTTTCCCAATATTGAACATTCGGTAGTTAGAGTTTAAGTGGTTTGTTATTAAACTATGTGTGATTATGATGGTCAGATAGCCAGATCGTATCCTATCAGAGGCGTTCCCACTCTGGTATTTCCCGTTGGGTGATTTAACGCCCGGACAAAGTGGAACGTTTGTGTGGGTATTGGCAGGTAAACAACTAACAGGTAGTTTTACAAATGAATTTGAACCGATACAAAACTTTTTTCGTGCTGTGTTTAATCCTCTCCGTCTCATCGCCGCTGCACGCAAGGGTGCATGAGTATGTGCTGGAGAATGGCCTCAAGGTCCTGGTAAAACCCGACCACCGGTTTCCTGTTGTCATCTCACAGATCTGGTACAAGGTTGGCTCCAGCTACGAATACGGCGGCATCACCGGTATATCCCACATGCTTGAACACATGATGTTCAAGGGCACGCCGGACGTGCCCAGCGGGGAATTCTCGCGCACCATCGCGGCGCTGGGCGGCCAGGAAAATGCGTTCACGAGCTCAGACTACACGGCCTATTTCCAGCGACTTGAGAAATCCCGGCTGGAGACCAGTTTCAGACTCGAAGCCGACCGCATGCGCAACGCACTGTTTCCTGAAGATGAATTCATCAAGGAACGGGATGTCGTAGCCGAGGAACGGCGCCTGCGTACCGAGGACAACCCCCAGGCAAAGGCTTTCGAACAGTTCAAGGCAGCCGCATTTGTCAGCAGTCCCTACCATCATTCTGTAATCGGCTGGATGGCGGACATTCAGAGCTACGATGTAGAGGATGCGCGGCAGTGGTATCGGCAGTGGTATGCGCCCAACAATGCGACCCTGGTCGTAGTTGGTGATGTCAAGCCGGAAGAAGTACTGAAGCTGGCGAAGAAATATTACAGTCCCATTCAGCCGGAAAAGGTTCCTGAATTGAAACCGCGTCCCGAGATTCCACAGAGTGGAGAGCGCAGACTGACCCTGAAATTTCCGGCAACGATTGATTACCTGATGATGGGTTACAAGGTGCCGTCGCTGAAAACAGTCTCTGAGGAATGGGAAGTTTATGCGCTTGAGGTGCTGGCCTGGATCCTGGACGGCGGGGACAGCTCACGTTTTAGCAAGGAACTGGTGCGTGGCCAGCAATTAGTGGCCAGCAGTTCAATTTCATATGATCTGTATTCGAGGCTGGAGACCCTGCTCATGCTGTCAGCAGTGCCAGCCAAAGGCAAAGAGATCAACGAGGTGGAAGGTGCACTACGCGCCCAGATCAAGCGGTTGCAGGAAACGCCGGTAACCGAGGACGAATTGCAAAGGGTCAAAACCCAGATTATGGCGGGTAGTATCTACGAGCAGGATTCAGTTTTTTACCAGGCAATGCAGCTTGGCTCACTTGAAACAGTCGGTATAGGTTGGCAGGCGGATGAACAATTTGTCGACCGGATCAAGGCGGTAACCAGAGAGCAGATTCAGGCAGTTGCCAGAAAGTATCTGGTTGACGACCGTCTAACCGTAGCTATTCTGGAACCGCAGGCGATGCAGACTGCGGCGGCTGATAGCAAGAACTAGGGCTGGGACATTGATGATGAGAAAAATATTTTTAACGTTGGTGTTGTTGTTACCGCAGGCCGTTCTGGCCATTCCGGAAATTCAGCACTGGAGCACGAGTAACGGTGCACAGGTTTACTTTACGCAGGCAACTGAAATCCCGATGGTTGACGCGCGAGTGGTATTTGACGCCGGCGCAGCACGAGATGGAGATCATCCCGGTATTGCGGCATTGACCAACAGCCTGCTGTCGGAAGGTGCCGGCGAGCTTGATGCCGACATGATTGCCGAGCGACTGGATAACCTGGGGGCAAAACTTGGTAGCGGTTCTTTGCGTGATATGGCCTGGCTTTCCATACGCTCCCTGACCGAAAAGCAAGTGATGAAAGAAGCGATGGAGCTGACTTCCCTGATCCTGTCCAAGCCTACTTTTGAGGAGCAGAGTTTTGAGCGCATCCGCAAAAGCATGCTGGTTGGTATCGAAGCGAGCAAGCAGAGTCCATCCAAGCTTGCAGAAAATGCCTTCATGCAGGCCGTCTACGGATCGCACCCGTACGCATCACCGCCAGAGGGCACAGAAGAAAGTCTGAACGCTATTACTGTCGACCAGATACGTGGCTACTATAAGCAGTATTATGTTGCCAGGAACGCTATTGTTGCGATCGTGGGTGATATGAGTCGCGTACAAGCCGAACAACTGGCGGAATTGCTTGCCGGTAGCCTCGAGTCCGGGGAAAAGGCTGCAGACCTGCCATCTGTGCCGGATACCAAAGATGCAACAGTTCGAGTCATTCACCCATCCACGCAGACCCATGTCTGGGTCGGTCAGGCGGGTATGAAGCGCTCTGATCCGGATTACTTTCCATTGTACGTGGGTAACCATGCGCTGGGTGGTAGCGGGTTGGTTTCATTGCTCAGCGACGAAGTCAGAGAAAAACGCGGGTTTGCCTATAGTGT
>JBFFRZ010000052.1:0-12313 GCA_041572715.1 Gammaproteobacteria bacterium | reverse complement strand
GGTCGACCACATCCTTTGAACCATGCATATCGAGCGTGCCATTTCGATATTTGCTCTTGCCGAGCACCGCTTTTTTGAAATACGCATAAGTACCAGAGTTATTCTGACGACTGACCGCCACGATCTTGTCGCTGCCGCAACCAGGGACTTTAAGACCCAGATCAGACCATTTTCTGGTCTTTCCTTTACGATCGTAAATATCTTTTATCTGTTCAAAGGTGAGGTTCTTTGCAGGATTATCTTTGTGCAGGTAAACGGCGAGCGCATCATATCCCACGATATGCTCAACAGGTGTCTGGCCATTTTTCTGTGCCAGCTTTAGCTCCTTGCCCTTCATCTTGCGGCTGGCGTTGGCAATATCCACTGTGCCATTGATCATGGCGGCAATACCTGTTCCGGACCCACCACCGCTTACCGCAACAGCAATATCAGAATTTACTTTCTGATAAGCTTCCGCCCATGCCTGGGCAACATTAACCAGTGTATCCGAGCCTTTGTTTTGGATAACTATACGGGCCTGTGCGGCCGGGGTTGTTATGAATAATAAGATGGTCAGCGGAAGAACAAAAAAGATGTTACCTCTCACGTTCGAGTACTCCCTAAAATTATATCGTGTCAAGTATTAGGTCCATCAGTGGATAGTGGCACAGATGATTCAACATTCTTATATTGTTGTGAATTTATTACAGGGATATAACAGGCATGTTCTATAGGTTTTGATCTCAGCCATTGAAATAACTTTGGTTAGTCCTGCATATCAACAATCGTGACTGGATCTTACAAAGCATCAACCAAATATGCCTCTGAATATGAAGAAGATCAGTGCCGCCAGCGCGCCGCCAACAGGTAGCGTGATGATCCAGGAAACAATGATATTCCCGATGACTCTCAGATCGAGTGCCCCGATACCTCGCGCCAGTCCTACACCCATTACTGCCCCTACTGCGATATGAGTAGTGGAAACCGGCAGACCTGTTTTGGAGGCGACGACTACAGTGGTAGCTGCTGCAAGCGTCGCACAGTAGCCTCGGGTTGGTGTTAAAGGCGTAATTTTAGTGCCAATGGTCTGCATAACCTTGTAACCCATAGTTGCCAGGCCGACTACGATACCCGTGCCTCCAAGGAGCAGAATCCATAATGGCAGCGCTGCCTTCTGTGCTACCTCTCCACCACTTTGAACGATAGAAACTACCGCTGCCAGGGGACCGATACCATTGGCTACATCATTCGAACCATGCGCAAACGCCATAGCGCACGCCGTGAATATCATCAATGGCGTGAACGCTTTTTCGACACTCGCGTAATGAAAGTCACGGTCAGCGTCTTCATCTACCTTGACCTTGTTAATCATCATGCGTCCAATGATGGCAACAATAATGCCGAATAGAGTTGCAATGATAAAACTCATTGGTATGGAAAGATCTATCTTAAGGTGCTTGAGCCCTTTGAATAGCGTAACCAGTGAGACAATGAAACCAACCAGAAACACATAAAATGGGCCCCACTTTTTCGCCTGCAAGAACGGGTGCTCTGTATTTAGAATAAGCTTTCTGATGCTGATCATCAGAAGCAATGCGATCACGCCGCCAACTAGTGGTGAGACGAGCCAACTGGCCACGATACCCCCGATCTTGCCCCAGTTAACGGCCTCCATGCCAATACCAGCCATCGCAAAACCAACAATGGAGCCGACAATGGTATGGGTAGTAGAGACTGGCCAACCGCGACTGGAGGCGACCATTAACCAGATACCTGCTGCCAGTAACGCTGAAAGCATGCCATAAACCAGGATCTCCGGGGACCCGACAATTGAGCTCGGGTCGATAATGCCCTTACGGATGGTCTTGGTAACCTCTCCCCCGGCAATAAAAGCGCCAGTAAACTCAAAAATAGCCGCAATAATAATTGCCTGCTTTACAGTAATGGCACCGGAACCAACCGAGGTGCCCATGGCATTCGCGACATCGTTAGCCCCTATCCCCCAAGTCATGTAGAGACCGAAAATCACGGCAAGTATGATAAAGACGTAACCCCATTCAGATATTATTTCCACCGTGTAATCCTCATTCTTGATGTGCGCGTTCTTGCAACGACTAAACGCGTATTACTGTTTTAAAAGTTAATGGCATCGGCAACAGGGCAGACGGTTTGCCGAAACCGTATCTCGCCTTAGCGGGCGAGCAAAAGACGCATGCGATCACCCACTTTTTCGGCATAGTCAGCCAGATCACCAATCCACTGGATCAGCTGGTACCAGAACATTACTGAAACCGCGCTCATCTCGTCTTCTTTCGAGAACAGCGTACGCGCAAGCGCTGTACCCATTTCATCGGTCTCATCCTCAATCTCGTTCAACTGATCGACCATCTCCTGCACGCGGATTGCTTCACGCCCACGGAACCCCATTTCAATCAATTCATCCAGTTCTTCAATGATGCTGGAAGAGCAATTGCAGGTATCAACACATCGGTTGACCAGCAACATCAGCGGCTCCGCCATACCTTCAGGTACCGTCATATTTCTTTCTACCAGCAGTCCTGCAATGTCCTGGGCAGTATCGGCAATACTGTCCTGCATGCCGAGCACTTCCAGCAAGTCACGCCGGTCAACGGGCATGAATAGTGTTTTGGGAAGATGAACACGCAGGTTGTTCTTGATTACGTCTGCCGCGTGTTCCTTTTCGTATATCCTGTCTTTATGCTTGACTACCTCATCCTGGTTTCCGGCAATCAATGCTTCAAACAAGCCGGGTACTTCAGTCACGCACTCAGAAACAATCTTCATATGCTCCTGCATTGGCTTGAATGGCGAATGCCCCATAAGAGAAGCAAGTGGATTGGTTGATTTCATGGATATCTCCATTATTTATTGGTTGAAAACCGGCAATATCTAACCGCAATGTCATGCCGCATTATTATTATTATTGATACCTGACATGCATGCCCATATGTCAGGTTTATGACAAAATCATCACGAAGATTTTACAGGCAAGCTTCAGTATTGCCATCAGTAATTATTGATCTTGATCAACTTTACTAACAGTGATGAGCAATAGTTAATGACATTGTATTTGCAGTGTCTAACGCATGTAATTCAAATGTATATACATGCGCATGCTGCATAGATCGCAACGAAAAATTAGAATATGGTTATTAAGTTATGCTTGATGTGATTTGCCCGGTCAAATCACATCACAGGTAAACGAAACAATTCGAGATCATCAGAACGGATTGCTAATTATTGGCATATTCTGCCAGACGTCTTACTTTGACCAGATCGACCTGTCTTGGTGTTGCCTTCAGGATCGTTACTTCCAGGCAATCAATCGTGAACACCTCATTTTCCTGCGGAATGCTCTCGCAATGAGTGAGTATCCAGAGGCTGATCGTATCGGTAGGTTTACCGGGTAGATCGAGATGAAAATAATCTTCAATAACACGGAGCTCCTCTGCTGCATCCAATATGAGCTCATTCTCTGACATTTTTTTCACAGCAACGGATTGCTGATCGCTTTCATCATAAATCTCACCCACCAGTTCCTCCAGCAAATCCTCCATGGTTGCAACTCCACGGATGACGCCATGTTCATCAACGACAATCGACATATGCCGCTTTTTACGCATGCTGTTGAACAGCTCATCAATAGGCTGGTACTGGCTGACAAACACGGGGGTGTGGCCAATATCCTTGAGTCGGACTGTCCCCTTGTCCGATGCCACCGCACTGAGCAAATCCCGCATGTATAAAACTTTATTCAGGTTGTCACGGCTCCCATCATATAGCGGGATACGGCTGTATGATCTTTCGATAACCAGCGGCAAGGCCTCGGCTACCGTTAAATCGCCATCCAGTGAGAAAATATCATTATGCGGCGTCATTACATCCCGGACAGTCAGATCATTGAACTCGAACACCCGCTCAATGATTTTTCGTTCGGTCGATTCGATCGTACCTTCCTTTTCGCCATGACCGAGCATGCTAATCAGCTCCATCTCGGTTACCGTCGGATCCTTGCTTGAACCACTCATTTTATGCACCCAGCGGGTAAACACACCAAATATCCATACGAGCGGATAAATTAGTCTCATAAACAGCAGCAAAGGCGGTGAAATAAAAAGAGAAATACGCTCTGCATAACGGGTGGCCAGGCTTTTTGGCGTGATCTCACCAAAGATAAGAATGACTACGGTTAGTGCACCCACCGCAATACCAGGACCGGCACTGCCGAAATAACGGGTCGCAATAACGGTTGCCAGCACAGACGCAGAAATGTTCACGATATTATTCCCAATGAGGATCGCCGTCAGCATGCGAGAAGGGTCGAGCTTTAGCTCGAGCAGTGCTTTTGAACCCGGTCGGCCTTCTTTAACCAGCCCTTCTACACGCCCGATCGATAAATCCACAAGCGCTGTTTCCGATCCGGAAAATATGCCGGAAAGAATCAATAGCAAGATCAACGAGACGATTTCTATGAGCATATGTATCCACTAATTCTTATTGTGCAAAAGTAAAATTACTCCAGGCGTTGCCTTGAAGTTCCCTGCCTTACATTTTAATCGCCGCAGCAAATAGTTTAGACCATGCGACTTGAGCGGGCTGTATAATCCAAACATTGTTCCGCAAACCAGTGCCGTAAAATCCCGGCAAGATCAGTGATACAGTCTCCATCATGGAAACGGCTAACCCGTCATCAATCCTGCCCATCGATCCTGTTGCTGATCGGAATTGTTCACACCAGCCAGCAATCTGCTGACAGTACCCGGCACGCATTTCCGCTCATGGACTCATTCACTGGCAAACATACAGCCCTATAGCGGCTATCCCTGTAACAACCAACATACCTGGTCATATCCTCGGCGAACCCGGACTGCCTAATCGTCGCGATCAGTAACGCCCAACATTCAAGTGACAATATTAATTCAGCTGGGAATGGGTGTATACATATGCTATACAATGAGGTCTGGCTCAATTCATAATCATTAAATAATTTCATTGAAATCAGTAACCTATGTTTAAAAGATCCATCCCGGCTATCATATTTCTGGTTTTTGCATGGTTCGTTGTCTCAAACGAGGATGCAAAAACAATCATCGCTGGTATTGCTATATTTCTGATTGGCATGCAATACATGGAAAATGGCTTCAAGCTTTTCAGTGGCGGCGCTTTGGAAAACGCCCTGGAGCGATTCACCAGCACAACCCCCAAGGCAATTGGCACCGGATTTCTGGCAACCGCAGTTGTTCAAAGCTCTTCCCTGGTTTCTGTAATCATCATCTCATTTCTTTCAGCTGAACTGATCGGTCTCAGACAGGCGGTTGGCGTTGTCTTCGGATCCAACATAGGCACCACCGCTACCGCATGGCTGGTTTCCGCCTTCGGCCTGAAAATAAAAATTTCACATTATGCATTGCCAATGCTGATTTTTGGCGTCTTCATGCAATTTTCAAAAAATAGTGCTTACAAGGGTTTGGGTAGCGTGTTGATCGGACTCGGGTTTATATTCCTGGGCATTTCCTACATGAAGGATGGTTTTGAAACCATGAAAGACGGACTGGACCTCGCGAAATATGCGATGTCGGGCTACATGGGTGTTTTTGTGTATATCGCATTTGGTGCGGCCGCGACAGTCATTATTCAATCCAGTAGCGCGACCATGGCAATTATTATTACGGCATTGGCCACCGGGCAAATTGATTACATCAACGCTCTTTCCCTTGCAATCGGCGCAAATATTGGCACCACGGTCACCGCAGCTATTGGTGCGATGGCTTCAAACAAAAATGGTAAACGGCTAGCTGTTGCGCATTTAATTTTCAACATGATTACCGGGCTGGTCGCAGTGATCTTCATCTACCAGTTGAGAGATCTGGTAAATATCACTGCACCAATGCTGGGAATTTCCGAAAACGATGACGCCATGAAGCTCTCTCTGTTTCATACTATTTTTAATGTAGTTGGCGTACTGCTTGTTAGTCCATTCACGAAGCAACTGGTGAACTTTCTGGAAACCTTGTTTCAGGAAAAAGAAGCTGGTCGTGGGCAGCCAAAATATCTTACGGCAGAGGTCATGGAAGTGCCTGCCACTGCGATAGCCGCCATCAGGAAAGAAACCATTCACCTGTATGACAAGTCGCTTGAAGCAATACTTCATGCCATGAATCTGCATCGCACCGACGTCTGCTCCGATGCGGAAGTGGAGCAGGTGATTAAGCGTTCGAACAAGCCCATACCAGTTAATATTGATGAGGTGTATCAAAAAGATATCAAGAACCTTTACGGCGAGATCCTGAATTACGCATCCATGACCCAGAGCAATATGGACCAGATCGCGCAGAACAAGATCTATGATCTCAAGCTGACGGCAAGATATATTATTGAAATGGTCAAGGATATTCGGGAATTGCAGAAAAACCTGAATCATTTCAGAAAAAGTCGCAATGCATTCATAATTGAAGAATACAATGACCTTCGTGCGCACCTGATGACCGTGTTAAGAACGATTCAGAGAATCCGGGAATCAGAGGATGGGCCTGAAGAGATTATGACCGTGCTAGAGGTACAAAAAACCGAATCCGCAAACAACGAGGTACGGATGAACAGCATGATCGACACATTGATCAGAGAGCATAAAATTGATCCCAAAATGGCCTCTTCCCTGATTAATGATATTGGCTTCACTCACAGCATATGCAGGAAACTACTGAATGCAGCCGCAGTGTTATGGGTGAATGATGAAGAAGTGCAGGAACTGGGAGATGAATATGAGCTCGAATAAACTTATGGACAAACTCGAGGATTATTTCGACTTGTCCAAGAAGAAACAGCGAAAGAAAAAAGACAAGCTGTTAAAAATTATATCCAAGCTGGAAGACAAGAAAGCTGCACTGAAGATAGAAGCTGCACGGGAGCGAAGAGAAAACAGTGATGGTAAAGCCTCAAGTGATTTATGTGCGGAATATAAAGTAGTCGCCAAACTGCTCAAGAAGGCAAAAAAACATTCCCTGGCTGAATAATCCTGCGGGGAAGATCAGATCTGATGGCTTATCATCGCCGCCATGAAATGAACCGGCCGATCTGAAAGCTGAAAATATTTAAATAAACAAACTACGCGGGGAGTCAGGGTGAAGAATATGAAATTATTATTAAGCGGTACAGTTGTCGTTGCAGCAATATTTGCAGTTATACCGTGCGGCGCATTGGCGGGAGAATCTGATGTCGAGGAAGTCGATAAATTCCTGTGCAAGGACATACTCAGAACCTCGGGTGACGATCGTCGCAATGCGATTGCCTTTATGCATGGATACCTGCTGGGGAAAAGTGGCAAAAACAAATTCGACAAGGCAGTACTCGCAAAGGCCACTGATGACTTCATCGAAGCCTGCCTGGATAACACCAGCGCCGTTGCAATTACAACAATGGAACAGCAATTGAAATAATTTGCCCAATCTGAACTCGTAAATATCTTATTGATTTTGGAGCTATAAATGACTCTAACAAGAAATATCGCTGTACTTCTGCTGTGCAGCGGACTGCTGATCGGCTGAGGCGGTGGTGGTGCCGAATTAAAATCAACCTCTACAACAACGACAATGGGACAGGAGTTGATGGACCTGGACGAAAGTTACAAAAAAGGCATTATTACGGAAAAGGAATACAAGCGCGCCAAGGAAAAAATACTGAAACGATATAACTGACCAGAAATTCAAATCCTGTTGAGTGCACAGGATTTCCCAACAGCTAAAAGGCTTACGCTAAACCGTAAGCCTTTTTCTATAATTGGGCAGGGCTGCAGTTACACTCAAAGAGCCACGTACTGTATCTGCAGTATTCAGTAACCCGGTGGGGGCATGGTCGCTACATAGGATACATTGCCACCGGAATGTACCCGCTTATACCAGACCCCGCTACAGTTGTAGTAGGCAATGCTTTCATAATTCACCGGTGATATGGAACAGGGTAATGTCGTGTAGACTGTCGTGTGGTGGTGATATACCGGGTTTGAAGCCGCAGCACCAATCGCAGCGCCAACAACAACTCCGGCTACAATTCCGTCACAGTCACCCCGACAGCCGTCCCAGTTATCGTCCAGTTCATCTTCGATAAAATCCTGCCGGTCTTCCTGGCGGTCCCGTATCGCATCCTGTCGGTCTTCGCGGTCCTTATCTTTCCAATCCTGGCGGTCATCCTGCCGATCCTTGATATTGTCCCCACGATCACCCGCACGATCACCACGATTATCAATACGATTGCTCCGGTTATCACCCAGGCCAGCCGCACTGTTATCCATCCGCGTGGGCGAGCGCTGAGTGGTTCGCGTAGAAAGATTGCCTCGCTGAGTGGAAAATCCTCCACGACTGGCGATACCCCCGCGGGAAAAACTTCCGGCGCCAATACCACCACCGGCCCTGAGACCGGCACCGCCGCCACCCAGACGACGCGCTTCAAGTTCAGTGACAAAAAGGATGACGCTAAATAGGGCAATCAGGGTTATCAATGTTCTGGATTTGAGATTCATGATCATTTTACTGCCCCCTTGTTATCACCGATGTCTCGGGGCATGCTCGCCGGCATCAAGGTACGTATTTTTTCTGCGCCTTTCGGTGGCTGATAGGTAAAGCTTGAACTCGTGATCGACGGCGAAAGATTCCAGTCGGAAAAATCCGCCTGGAATTGTGGCTGACCAGGCTCATCCTTGTAGGTAATGACAATTTGTCTCGGCAACATATCGCTGGCTATCCAAACCTGGTAATCGACAGTTTCTGTGCGCGCAGCAATGTGGTCTGTAGGTTCTGCTCCTAGCGTGTTGAGCTCGACAAAATCAATCTGGCTGTTCAGCTTTTCAAGTTCTTGTGGCAAGGTCGTTACCAGCATACGTGCCAGCGGGATGCGTACCCCCAATTTGCCAACGGCATAGCGAAGCCCTCCATCGACGGTGCCATCTACATCGGTTTGGGAATAAACATTTTCCCCTGTATTGTATAGCGTGAGAACCTTGCCATCGAATATTAGCCCACCCTCATCACCATTACTTTGTTTAGCATCAACACGCAAGTGATTGGGCCGATCGATCAGTACTTTCCGTACTTCGCTAAACTGTATTTTCTGTCCGGACTCCTGAACAACATCGTAGTTCATCAGCATCGAAACACTGAATCGTTTTGCACTAGCCAGCTTGCTCGCCATCTGATCAAGTTGCATCTTTGCCTGGGTATCGGATTCGACATTAGAATCCGGCTTGTTCGCTTCTGCCCAGGCAGGACAGGCAGCAAAGCAGATCAATCCTGGGATCAGGAATACAGCCACCTGACGTTTGAACAACATAGTTATCTCCTCAAAGGTGATTTTTATAGTTAATATCTTGTGTTGATTAGCTGCAGTCCATTGACCTCGAAACAAAATCAGCTAAAACCGATACTCAATCAACATCAGGACATGAGTTGCCTGTGCACTGAGCATCATTGCGGTGGTCAATCCTATGGCCAGAAATTTTCTGAATTGCTTGTTTAATGGCATCCCTGTTCTCCAAACTCGCTCACTAACGTGTAATGATAAAGAACCTGCGACAAAAATCCATGCAGATTTAGAAACTTAATGAATAAGCGGTAATTTAAAGATAATCACCTCACAAGATTATTTATAATGACTGGAGTACTCGCCGACCAATCTGGGCCCCATTCACACTAGAGAGGATCACCAGCATTATGAAACGAACTCAAAGAATAGGCCTGTTGCTTTGCCTGGCGCTATTGTGGCCATTGGCCTCGGTTGCAAAACCAATCCCTTCTACTGGGGATCGACCCAAAATTGGCCTCGTGCTCAGTGGTGGTGGCGCACGCGGCGCGGCCCATATTGGTGTGATCAGAAGATTGGAAGAACTGCAGATACCGATTGACTACATTGCCGGCACCAGCATGGGCGCCATCGTGGGTGGCCTCTATGCCAGCGGCCTTAGCGTGGATGAAATTGAAAAAGTACTCACCAGCATTGACTGGAACGATGCCTTCATCGACGAGACCAACCGTGTAAATAAAACATTCCGTCGCAAGACCGACGACAACCTCTACCTGATTAATGCGAAACCAGGTTTAACGGATGACCTCGAAATCAAGTGGCCGGGCGGGATTTTTCATGGCCAGAAGATTGATCTAATACTCAATAATGCTACCACCCCGGTTGCCACTATCAATAATTTTGATGAGCTGCCCATTCCCTATCGTGCGGTCGCAGTGAATATCGCCACCGGAGACGAAGTGGTGCTCAGCAAGGGCAGCCTGGCCAAGGCCATGCGTGCCAGCATGAACATACCCACGGCATTTGCACCCGTCGTCATTGATGGTGTTCACCTGGCTGATGGCGGTATGGCAAACAATCTGCCAATCAGCGTAGCTCGCGATATGGGGGCTGACTTCGTGATTGCGGTGGATATCAGCACACCACTAGCCAGTGAAGAAGAACTGACTAACGTGTTTGCAATTACCGGGCAACTCACCGGTTTCCTGACCCGGAAAAATACCGAAGCACAACTGGCAACACTGACCGAGAATGATGTGCTGATCGTTCCCGATCTGAAGGACATTACTTCTGGAGATTTCATAGAAGCCGCCAAAGCTGTTCCTATCGGTTACGAAGCGGCAAGTGAAAAAAGCATCGAGCTGAAAAAACTTTCCGAGTCCTCGTCTTTCATCGCACTTAATGAGTCCCGCACTAAACCAGACGAAACCCTGCCCACGATTGATTTTATTCGTCTCGATAACCAGTCAAGTCTGGACGACGAGGTCATCATGTCTCGCGTAAGCGTTAAAACCGGTGCGCAACTTGATATCGCCGAACTGGAAGAAAACATCGGCAAAATCTACGGGCTCGACCTGTTTGAAAATGTCTCATACCAGATCGTACGCGAGAATGACCAGTCCGGTGTTGTGATTACGGCCAGGGAAAAAGGCTGGGGACCTAACTATATCCAGTTTGGCTTATCAACCTCCAATAACTTTGATGGCGATAGCCGCTTTAACGTGGGCGCTGCCTATACCCGGCACATGATCAATGAACTGGGCGGGGAATGGCGAACCGCCTTGCAACTGGGTGAAGATCCATCACTGGTTACCGAGCTGTACCAACCATTAAACACCGATCAGGCCTACTTCGTACATACCGGAATTGGCGTTGAAAAACGCAATGTAAACATATTCAGCGATATCGACGAACAACTTGCAGAATATCAACTCAACCGCGCCCTGGTATTTGCTGATGTCGGCAGAAACTTTGACACCTGGGGTGAATTTCGTATTGGTTACCGTTACGAAGATGGTGATGCCGATGTTCGGGTCGGTGACCCGGGCTTACGGGACTTTGACTTTGAAAATGGTATTTTCAGAACACGATTTGCCATCGATACCCTGGATAAGGTTCATTTTCCGGAAGAAGGGTTTGCTGCTTATCTTGAGCTCAAGAATTTCAGGGAGTCCCTTGGCGGTGACGCGAACTATGACCAGGTCGTGTTTGAAGCACTGGCTGCAAAATCCTGGGATAAGAATACCCTCTTTGGAAAATTTGAGCTCAGGTCCACGCTCGACGATGATGCGCCTTTCCAGTCCCTCTTCCGCACCGGTGGTCTTACTGACCTGTCTGGTTTCAACGAGAACGAGCTTTCAGGCCAGCATACCGGCCTACTGTCACTGGGCTATCTCAGAAAAATCCATGATATTACCTTTTTTGAGGCATATCTTGGTGGAACCCTGGAATATGGCGGCTACTGGCAGGATAAAGATGACATCTTCGAGGACAATATTTTTGCCGGCAGTGTATTTGTCGGCCTGGATACACCGATAGGCCCGTTCTATACCGGCCTTGGCATAGCTGAGGGCGGCAATAACAGCCTGTATTTCTACCTTGGCAAGTTGTTCTAGATTACGTAATCAGCAGGTCGAATGGAATAATCCGCCAACCGCCTGCCCCTGATCGGCCAGATCATTGTAGATCTTGACTGCGGTCTTGGTGTCGGCGATATGCATATGGATATGTCGCTGCTCAAGTAATCGAATTGCATCTTTAGTCGTTTGCAGCCTGCGCAACATACCCCGGCTGAGCACGATGACCTGGCTGCCATGATCCATCAACTCCTCAATATCGGCAGGCTGAATACCCGGGGCGTGCTGTGTGCCGGTCTCGCGCCAATCCCATGGTCGTCCTCCACCCGGCCATAGCTTGAAGTCTTTACCCATACCTATCTCGGCGACTTCCATCCGGCCCCAGGAAATCTTTTCAATGTGCGGAGAGTTTTTGCTGGCATCGCCCATGATCAAATGTTCCATGT
>JBFFRZ010000051.1:0-12475 GCA_041572715.1 Gammaproteobacteria bacterium | reverse complement strand
TCGGCCCTGAAGGAGGCTTTGATCCTGAAGAAAAAGCATTCATGACGGGGAAAGGCGTGAAGCCGGTGTACCTGGGCCCGAGGATACTGCGGACAGAAACGGCGGGTATCGCCGCGATTGCAGCGCTGGGTGTGTTATGGGGAGATATGTAATAAGCGCTACCAGGCGGGATACATATCATGCCGCCGTTTCATCGCCCTCCTGATTGAACAGCCCGTACTGGTTGAACAACATTTCTTCCACTGCCTCAATGTTAGGAATACTGGTGGGTTCACCTTCAACCAGCACCTCGTTCAATAGAAGGGGAGAAGAACGGTTTGCGTTTTCGACGACCTTGATATTGTCTTCGTTGATACGATACGGGCGGGGTATCCCCGCCAGTGTGATGGCATAAAACGGCATTTTCTCGATATTATTCAGCGATTTCAAAACCAGTATCCGTGGCTCGGCTTCCCGCTCATATTGCTGATTGGCCGCCAACTCAAAGGACAGTACAGGGATTCTGCGTTTTTGCCAGGTCAGGATGCCCAGCATCCAGCTCGGTGCTTCCTCAAGTGGCGCAATGTCACCACCGGTTAATATCTGCAGGATGACGCTGTCCGGCAGTACCAGGCGCATACCCTGCAATGGTATGAGTAATCCACGTACTTCCTTGACTGCTTCAGCCATTAATGTGGCCGCCTTTCTTCAAGTACCTGATTGATGTTCTCGAGCAATTCCATCTCCTGATAGGGTTTACCGAGATAACGATCGACACCGATTGCTTCCGCCCTTTCACGGTGCTTGGCGCCTGTTCGTGAAGTAATCATCACGATTGGCACATTCCTGTAGCGTTCATCATTACGCATGTGACTGGCCAGTTCATAACCATCCATACGCGGCATTTCAACATCAAGCAGCATTACATCAGGCAATGTCTCCTCAAGCTTGGCAACCGCATCAACCCCGTCCTTGGCCGTAATGACCTCCATTTCGTGTCGTTCCAGTAATCGTGTGGTGACACGCCGGACCGTGATCGAGTCATCCACAACCATAACCCTGATCTTGACGCTCTTCGGCGTCTCCATGACCTGAGCCTGTTGTGTCTCGGACAGACCATGCTCAGCACCAACCATACGAACCAGTGCCGGCACATCAAGAATCAGTGCCACCCGGCCATCACCGAGAATCGTTCCGCCGGCCATACCACTGACCGAGCTGACCTGCGCCCCAAGGGACTTGACCACGATTTCATGGTGGCCGAGCAGTTCGTCAATATAAAAACCAACACGATGACCTGCTGCGCGTACCAGGATTATCGCGGGCCTGCTTTCCTCGACTTCTGCGCTGATGCCACTTTGTCTGCCGAGCAACTTGCCCAGGGAAGAAACCTGGTAATCATCGCCACCATATTGAAACTGCTCTTCCTTTTGTTCGACCAGACGTTCGGCTTCTTGTCTGTCTATGCGCGAGACGCCCTCAATACTGGTCAACGGGATAGCATAGAGATCAGCACCAACCCTGACCAGCAATGCCTGGGTAATGGAAAGCGTGAACGGTAGACGAACCGTCATCGCCGCCCCTCGCCCAAGCACCGATTCAATATGCAAGCTACCATTAAGCTGACGGATCTCATTATTCACGACATCCATGCCAACACCGCGCCCGGCTATCTGGCTAACTGACTCAGCGGTGCTGAAACCGGGGGTCAGCACCAGTTGCATGACTTCGTCATCCGTCATATCCGCGTTTTCAATGATCAGCCCCTTGGCTTCAGCCTTTTTGCGGATTGAAGCGGTATCCAGTCCGCCGCCATCATCAGCTACCTGGATGACAATCTCACCACCCTCCCGGCTTACGGTAACGGTTATTGTCCCGACTTCAGGTTTGCCCTTACCCCTGCGCACTTCGGGAGTTTCAATACCGTGCGCGATAGAGTTTCTAAGCATGTGCTCCAGTGGGGCAACCATGCGGTCCAGCACATGCCGATCCATTTCTTCGTTGGCACCAATAATTTTCAACTCAGCCTGCTTGCCGAGTTGCTGACATGTCTGTCGGGTGATTCTGCGCATCCGCGAGGCCATTGTTGCCACAAATGGCACTACCCTCGCCTGCATCAGGCGATCCTGCAGTTCGGTATTGACCCTTCCCTGCTGCAACAGCAACAGTTCAGAATCCCTGTTCAGTCCGCCCAGCATTTCCTGCAAACTTTTCAGGTCACCGACACTCTCAACCAGGCTTCGGGAGAGCTGCTGCATCGTGGAATACTGGTCCATTTCGAGCGGGTCAAAATTTTCATGCTGGGCAAGATCAACATTGGTTTCATAGTGAGACAGGATCTGTTCGTCAGTCTCGGCCTGCAATTTTTTTAGCTGCTCCTGTAACCTCAACACGGTCTGGTCAAGTTCAGTCAGGCTGAACCGGAAAGAGTTACTCTGCTGCTCCAGCCGCGAGCGGAAAATATTGGTCTCACCCGCCAGGTTTACCAAGCCATCAATCAGGTCAGAACGCACGCGGATTGTCTCCTGCTCCACCCTTGGCTGCGTGCGCTTGTTTTGCTGGCTTGGTGGGGCCTTGCCTTCTATTTTTTCAGCGGTTTCCACCAGCCGCGTAAGCCGGGAGTCTTCCTCATCGAGCGCATCCATCGGTGTCGATGGCGTGGTTTCTGCTACATCAGCTATTAGCGAGACCTGGGTACTGTCTTCAAATGCCGGAATAGCATTCGATGGGGTTACGTCAAAGCTACTGCTGTCATCCAGTGCCGGCAGCATATGGGATGGGGTAGCTTCTTCACTGGTGCTATCAGGCCCGCCGATTGGTTCCAGTGGAACTTCATGTCCCTTTCTCAGCGCGTCAAGCAAGTTCAGCATATGCTGTTTTACCGCGGTATCACCACGTCCTTCCTGTACCGCCTCGAACATGGCTTGAAGCTCATCCTTAACCTCGTGCATGCCATCAAACAACGGCCTGCTGATTTCAACATGGCCATCAACAATCGCCGTCAACAGCGTCTCCAGCGCATGTCCGAGATCGCCGATCCCGGTCAGGTTCACCATCCTTGCACCACCCTTGAGGGTATGCACATCCCGCTGAAGTTTAATCACGAGATCCATGTTGTTTTCATCATTCAACCAGTCATCCAGTGTCTGGTCGATGGATTCAAGTAATTCGCCTGCCTCTTCCTTAAAGATATCCAGCAGCTCGAACCCACCGCTGATGTCCTGAAATTCATCGGAATATTCAGCTGTCGGGGCAGGGGGTTCTGGTGTTGTTTCCGGTTGCGTTATAACTTCGGTTATGGGCTCGCTCTGGACGACCTCTGTGGACTTATTCAACCGCAGTGCGTCGAGTTGCTCCAGCAGCTGTGGATCTGCAACAGCAGTGTATTCGCCATCCTTTAAACCATCATATAAATCCTGCAATGAATCCCTGGCAAGGTGTAGAACCGAGAACATCTGATCCGATACTTGCACCTGGCCATCTACCACGGCGGTCAACAAGGTCTCCATTGAATGACTGATATCTGCTATAGCCCTGAGGTTAACCATGCGGGCACCACCTTTCAGGGTATGGATATCCCGTTGTATTGCGATCATAAGATCATGGTCATCCTGATCATTCTGCCAGTCATCCAGAGTCTGCTCGATACTCACCAGCAGCTCGGCGGCTTCTTCCATGAATATATCCAGGATCTCCTCATCGACTTCGCCTTCCACGCCGGCAAACTCTTCCGATATCTCTTCATCGAGATATAAATCCTCAAATGATTCCGCCCCTTCTTCAGGCACCTGTGCTTCAATCTCCTGCTCAGCACTGGCATCGATGTCGACTTCACTCAATTCCACATCGGTGGTCATAAGGTCATGCAAATCTTCCAGCGATGAGCTGATCTCGTTCAGTGTCTCATCCTCGTCTCCAGCGGAGACTGCCTCGACCTCATCTTCTTCGGGGATTATCTTTAGAATATCGATTGCGCTGGTCACTGCGCCAAACAGCTCTTTTTTCTGCTGGAACAATAGTTGCAGTTCTTCTACCAATTCGACATCGAGGGCAAACTTTTCGCCGGCATGGTTGATATCATCAAGAAACATGCTGGTTTGTTGTATCACTCTCTGTAACAAATCCAGCAGTCCTGAATCGAGCTTTACACGATGCTCGTTGTACAATATTGCTAGCGGTTCCAGGATATCGAATATCTGCTTTAACTCATTTGCGCCTACAGTGGCAGAGCCGCCGTGCAATGTATGCAGGATAACAATTTGTGGTTCCTCGAAATAGCAACCATCCATATCCGCATTACATTGATCAAGGAATGCTCTGAGGCCGGCAATATGCTGCTTGGTCTCATCGGTATATACTTGTCTGAGCTCATCGGAATCGAGCGGCACAGACAGCGATGATTCATCGACGATGTCGAATTGTGCTGAATCATCTTCTGCTTCAGCAGACGCTAAATTTTCAATTTTTTTTTCGGCGCCTTCCCCGGCGGATACCGGCTTACCTGATGACAATGCTTCAGCGGCCGCAGAAATTCTGTAGATATCGACCTCGGGTGCCGGACCGCCCTGCAGTTGTCCAACCATAACCGGTAGCACATCAATCGCACTGCCAATAGTATCCATCACCTCGGGAGAAGCCGCGATGCTGTTATCGATAACCCGGTTCAGCAGGTTCTCGATAGACCAGGAAAACTCACCGATCTGGTTGGCGCCGATCATACGGCCACTACCCTTAAGGGTATGAAATGAACGTCTTATTATGGTTAATGAATCCGTATTCCCCGGGTCATCACGCCACTTGGGGAAATGCGCACGCAACTCGGACAATACTTCGTCAGCTTCCTCAAGAAAGATTTCAACAATTTCCTCGTCGAGATCATCCCCTAGCGGGCTTTCACTCATCAAGGCATCCTGCATGGCATTGGATTCAGCCTGAGGCTCGGTGGCTTGTGGTTCCTCCTGTGGTTCTGCTTGCGGCTCTTCTTCCGGCTCAGCTGCGACTAACTCATCAAAACTTTCATCGGCTGCATCAATCTCAACGGATTCAATATCTGCCTGAAAGTCTGCAACCTCTATCTCTCCGGTTTTATTCGGATCAAATCCCGTGTCCTCGAATCCGTCCCTGACACGCTCCAGCATTTCCTCCTCGGACTCCACCGGAGCATTGATTACGACCTCCTCTACTTCGGCAAGTGCCTCGCCCTCGACATCGGTCAGCGCCTCATCCAGCGAAACATCATCTATTGCTTCTTCCTCAATCTCGGCATCCTCCGGATTGAGTTCATATGAATCCGAATCCTCAGCAAATTCCTGGGCGCCACCCTCTTCAGCCGCCAGCTGCTCAAGCTCCTGTTCCACATCGCCAGACTGATATCCAAGCTGACCAAGCGCCGATTCGGCCATATCAAGCGCAATTCCCCTGTTCGGCAGGTTATCGATAACTGCTTCCAGGTAATAGTCAGCGCTGGATACCGCTTCCGCCAGTGCTTCTATCTCCTCACCATCAGGTGACTTGGCATTCTTGATCAGTTCGTGATCAATATAGGAACGCAATGTGTAGATGATGTCACTCGCCCGATCAAGCGATGCAATTTTCAGGCTGCCTGCAATTTGCTGTAACAGGCCACTGGCAATTTCAAGCTGATCACGCTTGTCTGCGGGAGATTCAGCGAAAGCCGAAATCACGTCTTTCGCAGTACTCATATTGGCAGCTGATTCCCTGACGACGGCCTGGCGAACATCCCAGGAATCAGAATCGCTTCCACTAATGGCAGCCCGGTCAATGGCTTCTGGTCGGTAGGATTGCAACTTCCGGTCAAATTGCAGGATAAAGTTAGCCAGATCATCAAGCCCTGCTTCTTCGACAGAGCTGGAACCATCAATAACCTCATCAATGCGGTCACAGTAGCCGTTCATCGATTCCTGCAGTTCTGTATCGCCGATCATTGCAACCGTGCCAGCCGCATTGCGAAGCGACTGAACCATCTGCTGCAATTTTTCCTGGTCCTGTTCCCCGGTTCTGCTGAATATATCCAGCATGTCCCGCGCGCGGTCCAGTTCCTGGGTGATGCCCTGAATGACTGTCTCCATAACTTCAGCATTGGGTCCTGCCAGACCATCGCGCAGCTTTTGTAGGTCTTCTTCCTGTGGTAGATATTCGCTCAGACGGAACGCATCTTTCAGCGCGGTCGTGCGTTGGCCTTCGGATTTTGAACAGGCAACATAATAAAGCAGCATGCGCACCAGCTCGGAGGGCGGGTCAGCTTCAAGGGCGCTCTCCCCATTATCGATGATCGTCTTTGATTGTCTGTCGACCTGACCCAGCAATGGTTTGACTGGCAGTGCATCAGCATCAAGCCCCCCGTCGGAAATGGATTCACATAGCGCAGTGGTTATCCAGTACAACTGCTTGATGACTTCTGAATTTGCGGTCACACAGTACTGCTCATACAAGGTGATCATCTTCGCCATTGACTGTTCAACATCCTTGCCTCTGAACAGTCCCAGCATGGACAGATGCACCTGTTGCCTGGTAGACCTGATCAGATCGGAAAGGTCTCCAGCATCAAATGGCGCCACATCCAGCATTTCTGCCGGCAGAATACCGTTATAGTTCGGGGAAAACAGCGCTTCCGCAACAACAGCAGACTCGCCATATGCCTCTCTCAAGTCATTGATCAAGGGCAAAAGAATAATGGCGGCATCTGTCTGACCTGACTGCACCCGGGCAAAATAATCCGGCAGCTGCAGGATTGCACGCATGAGCGCCTCGTAAGCTACATTACTGTCCGCGACCCGCTCATTCTTGTCGATAAGGTTGGTAATCAGCTGAAGCATTTCTTCAGAAAGAAGCAATGCGCCCTGCAGCTGTACCATTTGCAAGGTACCCCTTACCTGCTGAATTAATTCCTGGCAGCGTTGAAGGCTACCACCTTCAGCTTCGCCACCGCCTTCAACATAAGCTTCAAGCGACACACGTGCCTCTTGAAGAGATTTATTTATCTCGTCCTTGACCCAGCTTAGAGAAGAGGATAGCTGCGTGTTATCAGGTTCACTCATGTTCTATCGCCGACAGTTCAGTTCCGATATCGATAGCACTAGTGTTAATCAGGCAGGCGGAAGCCGGATACCTGCTGCTTGAGATTCTCGGCCATGCTGGCCAGATTACCGATTGATTCCGCCGTCTGGCTGGTGCCTTCCGATGTCTCACGCGTGACATTCTCGATGACCAACATGGAACTTGAAATCTTCGCCGCACCTTCCGCATGCTGGTTCGCTGTTCTGGAGATCTTGTCAATCAACTGTGCCAGCTCATTGGAAACCTGCTCGATTTCCTCCAACGCCTCACCCGCGTCCTCGGCCCTTTTTGCACCTTCAACCACCTGGGAGGTGGTCTGTTCCATGGAAATTACCGCCTCGTTGGTATCCGCCTGAATGGCGGTTACGAGATTTTCAATCTGCCGCGTTGCATTGGTAGAACGTTCAGCGAGACGTTGTACTTCGTCCGCAACAACCGCAAAACCCCGGCCGGCTTCACCGGCGGTTGACGCCTGGATGGCAGCGTTCAATGCAAGAATGTTTGTCTGGTCCGCGATATCGTTAATCAGGCCAACGATGTCTCCGATTTCCTGCGAACTTTCACCCAGACGCTTGAGTCGTTTGGATGTCTCCTGGATCTGCTCACGAATGCTATCCATACCACCAATGGTCGCGCGCACTGTTTCGCCACCCTTATGGGCGATATCAACAGAGTTTTTCGCCACTTCAGCAGACCGGCCTGCATCCGCCGATACATCCTGCATCGATTGAGCCATGCGGCTGATTGACTGGGTCGCACTGGCGATATCTTTAGCCTGCTGGTTACTGGCTTCGGCCAGTTTGGTGGTCGTCGCCATGGTTTCCTGCGCAGCAGTTGATACCTGCGTTGACGCTTCGTTGATCGTAGACACAAGTCTTCGTAGTACGTCAATTGACGAGTTAATGGCATCTGCGATGGTACCGGTGAATGCCTCGTCTACCGATGCCTCTACCGTCAGATCACCATCCTGCAAGGGTTCGATGTCATCGAGCAGCTGTAATACTGCCATGTTCTGCGACTGGGTCTGTTTCAGCGATTCTTCTTCCCTGAGTGTTGCTTCCCTGGTGCGCTTCCTGGAATCGATCAGCATGAGAACACCCAGCAGGATCAGCAGGCCGATGACCGCGGAACCCGTGATATATCCGTTTTGCGTGGTATATAAACCGGCCTCACCACGTGTTCTGTAGGCATCGGACAGTCTGTCCAGCGCATCCAGCAGACCAATACTGTCATCAAGGATCTGGCCGGCTGCCTCACGTACCTGGAAAAATCTCGAGATACCATCCATGATGGCACCCACGTTATCCTCATGCGCGGTAAACACTGCGTCCACCTCATCGAGCAGCTCTTTGGCTGACTCATCCTTTACCGCCGCTACCTGCTCATCCTCGATGATGCCTCGCATTACATCGAGACCGTAACGAAATGCCTGTGTCCATTTCGCGAAATCATTGGCCGCAGTCGCACTACCCACGTTACCCTGCAGTGCCTCTTGCAACCGGGCCGCCATACGCTCTGAGTAAGTCAGTTGCAGGGCAGCAAAGTAGACCTGCTGCCCGGGCTCTTCTGCTTCAACCATCAGCCCCAGCACTTCATCCATCATCGCCTGCAATTCAGGACTCGCCAGGCGAAAGCCATCCGCGTCTTCCTGAATCGTGAGCATTTCATCGGTACTGTCGATAACGAGGTCTGCGTTTCTTTTTACACTACCCCAGGCCTTCAATACTGCGTTCACCTGGTTCTGCATGTCAGCCGGGCTGCCAGGCAATCCGGTTGCGGCATTTCCCTCGCGCAATTTCTTCAGGGCCAACAGGAACTCGTCAACTTTTTCTTCCAGTCCACCGAACGCTTCAGCGTTACCGGAAGAGGCCTCGATCGCCAGTGGTGGCATCTGCTGAGAGAGCAGTCTCAGTTCGTCAGTCAGGGAAATATACTGGGTACGATGGGCTTCATTAATCAGTACCTTTGTAAAGATGACTACGGTTGCAATCAACGACAGGATCAAAAGGATGAACAACAGAATGTTCCTGATACCCGCCACCCCGGTCCCTGCTTTGCCCGGCAGATTTAACTTAACCTTTTTGATGTCGAACGCCATTTTTCTCTCCTTCCTGTCCGCCTCAACAGATAACCGGTTGTTACCTGTTAAGCATTATTGTTATGCGATTACGCATTTTCACAGGTTATGCCGCAGCTGCCTGCATGAATTCTGTTTCGTTCACCAGTTTGTTTACATCCAGAACATGGAACATCTGATCCTCTTCATAGCAACCACTAACCATCATTTTTAATGTATCCGGCATGGCTTCGATTTTTGGCGGCTTCAGTTCATCCACGGGAAAACGACGCATCCCATAAACCTGGTCCACAATTAACCCTGACCTGACATCATCATGAACAACAACCAGGATGCGGGTTTTTTTGGTCGCAACAACCGGTTGCTGAAACAGGAATTGTCCAAAATTAACGATTGGGAGCAACTGACCCCGGACATTGGCCACGCCCGCAACCCACTGCTTGGTTCCGGGTACCATCGTAATTGGTGGCAAGGTAAGCAGTTCAGCAGCATCGCCCTGATCCAGCAAAAACACGTAGTCTGCAACCCTGAATGATACCGCACGCCAGTATTCCCGACGGTCCTCGTCGGTGGCCAGATCCACTATATGCCGCCGCCCCTTTTTCTCCAGGGCGATCAGCTGTTCAAGTGGACTAGCCGGGTTAGCCATTGGTATTCTGACTAGCCAGCCAAAGCCTGCTCTACCGCCGCCAGCAGATCTGCTTCACTTGCCGGCTTGACCAGGTAAGAGGTAGCACCCTGACGTTTAGCCCATTCCATATCAGTTGCTTGATCCTTTGATGACATGATAATGACGGGTATTCCGGATGTTTCAGGGTTTTTGCTGATCTCACGGGTGGCCTTGAACCCATTCATATCCGGCATGACAATGTCCATCAGTATCACATCCGGTTTTTCAGTCTTGGCCTTCTCCACACCTTCCGCGCCATTACTGGCAGTAATTACGGTATGTCCCTTACTCTCAAGCGCCTTTTTCGCAACGACGATTTCAGTGGGTGAATCATCTACCATCAATATTCTGCTCATTTAAGTGTCCTCTTTTTCTTTGTAAACTCTGGTGATACCAAATCTAGTGTATTGAGTCTCGCCCTATATTATTGCCCTGCTCTTGCGTGATTGCTTATCGCACCAAGCAGTTCCTTTTTGGTGAATGGCTTGGTTAAATATTGCTCTGAACCTACAATCTTCCCCCGTGCCTTGTCGAACAATCCGTCCTTACTGGACAGCATAATGACCGGGGTGGATTTAAAAGTTGCGTTATTCTTGATGAGGGCACAGGTCTGGTACCCATCCAGTCGC
Organism: Gammaproteobacteria bacterium; assembly: GCA_041572715.1. GTDB lineage: Bacteria > Pseudomonadota > Gammaproteobacteria > JAJDYQ01 > JAJDYQ01 > JAJDYQ01. The sequence goes on along the minus strand of JBFFRZ010000051.1, from coordinate 2,043 downwards.
GGCATCATGATATCGACAAATATCAGGTCTGGGCGTTGGTCAACAATTTTCGAGAGTGCTTCGAAACCATCTTCAGCGGTAACTACCTCACATCCGGCTTTTTTTAGCAGTGTCTCTGCCGTACGACGTATAGTTTTGCTATCGTCGATAACCATGACCTTCAGATTGCTAAAATCATTTTCTTCTTGTTCAGAAGCCAACTCATCCACCTTTCTAGCTACCCGGTCTAAACGCCGGATTTAGCCACCCTCTAAGTTAATGCCGCCAATGTAACCAAATATACAAGCTCACACAACAGAAAAAGTATAATCCATAAGTGTTTGGCGCTTAGGAAAAAATCTTGTAAATCATGAGACAATTAGAGCTTAATATCTCCAAGAAGAACCTGAGTTAAAAATATCCTTATATTTTAGCCTATTAATTCTATGAATATCAAACACCTACATGAGGCCCCGCATATCACGACCGCGCTGACCGGCCCTCTGCACATGCTCGAATCGCATCTGCTGGAGCGACAGAACATGATCGAAACCTGGTTCAGAAAAGAGTGGCTGAAAAGCAAGCCACCATTTTATGCTTCGGTCGACATTCGTAATGCCGGTTTCAAGGTCGCCCCAGTCGACACCAACCTGTTTCCCGCTGGATTTAACAATATCAACCAGGATTTCGCGCCCCTGTGCATTCAGGCGATCCAGGCAGCCCTGGATAAAACCTGCCCGGATGCGGTCCGGGTACTGATATTGCCGGAAAATCACACACGTAACCTGCCCTACCTTGAAAGCATCAGCACTCTGCACGAACTATTGACACAATCCGGCTACGATACCCGGATCGGTACACTCAATCCCGAGATACTGGAACCTACTGAATACAGCACCGAGTCGGGCAAGACTATTGAGTTGATTCCGGTACACCGGGAGCATGACCGGCTGCTTGCCGGTGATTTTGACCCTTGTGTCATCCTGCTGAACAATGATTTAAGCGACAGCGTACCCGAGGCATTGCTCGGCCTCTCGCAGGTCATCACGCCACCCCCCGAGTTGGGGTGGAGTAAACGCCTGAAATCAGACCATTTTGAATATTATCGGACTGCAGCTATCGAATTTTCAAAGCTGATTGATATAGACCCCTGGTTCTTTGACCCGATGTTCAGTAACTGCAGCGAAATCAATTTCATGGAACGGCAAGGCGGTGAATGCCTGGCGGACAAAACCGAAAGCCTGCTGGCGGATATTCAGAGAAAGTATAATGAGTTCGGTATCGATTCGACGCCATATGTCGTCATCAAGGCAGATGCAGGTACCTATGGCATGGGGGTGATGATCGCAAGATCCCCGGATGATGTAATCACCCTCAATCGTAAACAGCGTACCCGCATGTCCTCGTCCAAGGGAGGCAAGGTCATCAACAAGGTAATCCTGCAGGAAGGCGTTCCCACCTATGAAACCTGGGGTGACCCCGGGGCAGTCGCGGAACCGGTGGTATACATGATGGATCGATTTGTCGTCGGCGGCTTTTATCGGGTGCATACCAAAAAAGGTGCTGAGGAAAATCTGAATTCCCCGGGTATGCATTTCCAGCCACTGGCATTCGATGAACCCTGTAATGTACCTGATGCGCATATTGATCCGGACGCTGCTGCGAACCGGTTTTATACCTATGGCGTTATCGGCAGACTGGCGCTGCTCGCGGCAGCACGTGAAATCCTGGCGATTTCGGGAGACGCCTGATGCCACGCAGGCTTGGCATCATCATGGACCCCATCCAGGGCATCAATATCAAGAAGGACAGCAGTTTTGCCATGTTGCTGGAAGCGCAGCGCCGGGAATGGGAAATATGGTACATGGTTGTCGACGGCCTGCGCCTGGAGAATAATGCTGTCGTATCCACTGCCTCGTTGCTCAAGGTAACGGATAACGCGAATCAATGGTTCGAACTCTCCGAACCGGAAGTCATCGATTTATCCAGTCTCGATGTGATCCTGATGCGCAAGGATCCACCATTCAACATGGAATATATCTATGTGACCTACCTGCTTGAACT
>JBFFRZ010000050.1:0-12490 GCA_041572715.1 Gammaproteobacteria bacterium | reverse complement strand
GACTCAATCAACCAGGCGGCAGGTAGCTTCAGCGAGGCATCGGGTTGCTCGTAACATGGAATATCGGGGTAAGCCTCTTTCAATGTTTCATATTGAGTCACTGATACCAATGGATTTTTGAAAAAACTACCGGCATTGGGCAACTGTGCAGGGTCAGGCAAACGTTCCTGCCTGATACGGATGACGGCATTGGAAACATCCCGGATCGTCGGCTCACTGATACCTGACTGAGCAAGCCTGTTTTGGATAGAACCATATTCGAGCCTCAGCTGATGATGCATGCGGGTCAGGCGAAAAATCACGGCCATAATGATCCAGCGTCCTCGCCGGGTACTCTTGAACACGGAGTCCCGGTATCCCAGGGAGCATTCTTCCGCGCCAAGCAACTCAACCTCACCGGTTGCCAGGTTCATCACTTCTACCTGGTGCAGGACATCCTTCAGCTCTACGCCATAGGCGCCAATATTCTGCACCGGTGCGGCGCCCACATTGCCGGGAATCAGGGACAGGTTTTCCAGCCCGCCAAAGCCCCGCTCGATGCTCCACAGAACCAATTCATGCCAGTTTTCACCGGCACCAGCGCGAACCAGCACCTCGGCTTCTGTCTGCTTTAAGACTTCGATGCCTTTATTATTGATCCAGAGTACAGGTTGATGGATCCGGGACTGGTCCAACAACAGGTTACTGCCGCCGCCAAGCACCAGGAAGGGGCCACTACTGATCTGATCGAACGCCTGGGCAAGCTCATCAACCGAGCTGATCGCGATAAACTTATCCGCATATGCATCGATGGCAAAAGTATTGCATCGCTTGAGTGAAAAATTCGTTTTGATGTCTAATGACGTCAACATCTAGTTTTTCGGCAACAGGCCAAAGATTTTTATAACTGGAATGCATTGGCTTACATACGGAATATACGGGGGCTCGAGCACAACACAGCTATCGTGATCCCGGTGTCGCTCGAGGATGAAATTATGCATTGTTACAGGGACGTCAGACTTCTGCCTTGTCGCCTTTCTTCTCCAGCCATTCGCGTCGGTCGGATGCGCGTTTTTTCGACAACAGCATATCCATCATCCGGTTGGTTTTATCGCCGGCATCCAGCGTCAGCTTAACCAGGCGCCGGGTATCTGGCGACATGGTCGACTCACGCAACTGCAGGGGGCTCATTTCGCCGAGACCCTTGAATCGTGTGATATTGATTTTACCTTTGCGCTTTTCTGCGGCCACACGATCAAGTATCCCCACGCGCTCTGCATCATCCAGCGCATAGTAGACCTCCTTGCCAACATCGATACGGAACAGGGGTGGCATCGCAACATGTACATGGCCCGCCTCGACCAGTGGACGAAAGTGCCTGACAAACAGCGCGCACAGCAGGGTTGCGATATGCAGTCCATCTGAATCTGCATCGGCAAGAATACAGACCTTGCCATATCTCAGGCCTTTAAGATCCGCAAGGCCCGGCTCAACACCAATCGCCACTGAAATATCATGTACCTCTTGTGAGGCGAGCACCTGGTCGGGTGATACCTCCCAGGTATTCAGTATCTTGCCCCGAAGGGGCATGATTGCCTGAAATTCCCGGTCCCTCGCCTGCTTGGCTGAACCCCCGGCCGAATCACCTTCCACCAGGAACAGCTCGGTTCTGCCCAGATCCTGTGAACTACAGTCGGAAAGTTTCCCCGGCAGGGCCGGCCCGGCAGATATGCGCTTGCGCACGACCTTTTTGCCGGCCTTCATACGTCTTTGTGCATTCGCAATAGCCAGCTGGGCAATTCTCTCCCCGGCTTCCGGATGCTGGTTTAACCAGACACTGAACGCATCCTTGACCACCCCGTTGACGAATGCCGCGCATTCTCTTGATGAAAGCTTTTCCTTGGTCTGGCCCGAAAACTGCGGATCTTCAAGCTTGACTGACAACACGTAACTACATTTATCCCAGACGTCCTCGGGCGATACCTTGATACCCCGGGGCAGCAGGCTTCTGAACTCACAGAACTCCCTGACAGCTTCGGTAAGGCCGGAGCGCAGTCCGTTGACATGGGTACCACCCTGCGAAGTCGGGATAATATTGACATAACTTTCGGTGAGTAGTTCGCCACCCTCGGGCAACCACTGCACTGCCCAGTCGGCCGTCTCACGTTCCCCCTGCAGACTGCCCATGAAAGGTTCCACAGGCAAAACTTCATAGCCGGCGAGTGAGCTGCTCAGGTAATCCTTGAGGCCATCCTCATAGCACCACTCTTCTTTCTCCTTGCTCTTTTCGTCATGAAAACGGATGACTAACCCGGGACACAAAACCGCCTTTGCACGTAATACGTGTTTCAGCCTGGGGATAGAAAAATTGGCCGAGTCGAAATACTTTTCATCCGGCCAGAAACGCAGGGTAGAGCCGGTATTGCGCTTGCCGACATCACCAATCACCTCCAGGTCAGAAACCTTGTCACCACCTTTGAAGGCGATGTTGTATTCCTTGCCATCACGACGAACCCACACCTCGAGATGCTTGGAAAGCGCGTTCACCACGGAAACACCAACACCATGAAGACCACCGGAAAACTGGTAGTTCTTGCTGTAAAATTTACCGCCGGCATGCAGCTTGGTCAGGATAACCTCAACGCCGGGTATTTTCTGTTGCGGGTGCAAATCGACCGGCATGCCCCGCCCGTCATCAACAACTTCGAGCGATCCGTCTTTATATAGTGTGACTTCTATCTTCTTCGCATAACCGGCTATCGCCTCATCGACACTGTTATCGATGACTTCCTGCGCGAGGTGATTGGGCCGGGTCGTATCGGTATACATGCCCGGCCGCTTGCGTACCGGCTCCAGTCCACTGAGAACTTCTATGGAAGCAGCATCATATTGCGCAGACACTAAAACATCCTTCCATCATCATTTCTGAATGAGGGATACTTGATCAGGCGCAGTATTTCTTTTTTAGGCAGCGGAAGACGATAGATATCGCATAGATACGTCGTCACCAATTCCCTCCGGTAATCCTGAGCATTACCCCTGTCCCGCATTATTGCTTTCCATCGCGAATCAGGCAGGCTATAGAAACTTTTTTTACTGGTGCCGTAAGCAAAAGTCTTGTACTCACGGGTATCACATCGATAGCCCTCATACACGACGTTTTTAGCGCCCCTGGATGAAGTAATGACAACAGTAAGCAACACTACCTCGTCGCGGCCGATACTCAGGGATTCTGGGTCAATGAAGTAATCAAGCTGTCCGAAGGAGGCGTCTATCCTGACCTTAAGCAGGTTGTCAAAGTCAGGATAATCGGGGATATTCACTGCATCTTCACTGAACTCCCATTCTTGAACGCTGCTGTTCGTTTCGGGTACGTCCAGATCTTTGAGCTGCTCAACCTCGGCATAGGCCTGGCAGGCAGATACCAAGATTATACCGGCGAGTATGAGATCCAGAATCCTTGCAAGTTTGATAACCAGTCTCCGCGTGATTTTAAACGCGGCGTATTATGACTGACCTTTTACAGCAAGCAAATAAAACTGCAGCCGATTAATTCAAATCGCCGAGCAGAGACAGGCGGGTCGGCTCATCCACGGCTTCGATAACATGCTGATACGCCTCATGATCACAGCCTACCGCCAGTGAGCCGCCCGCTCTCAGATCATCAATCATCTGCTGCGTGAGCTCAAAGCGACTGAAATGGACTGCGGAGGTCTTGTCGGCTTCGGTACGCCCGAGGTCTTCATCTGAAATCGCATAAACCTTTCCATGCCCCTGGACCTGCATCCAGACCTTGTCTTCGATCCCAACCAACCTGGCCAGTGCCTGTTTGCGCTCCTCAACATCATCAAACTCAACCATCATGGTGGCCTTGAAGTTGGTGCCATCAGGTATCAGCGGGTTGTAGGCATCCAGTTCTTCCTGAATACCATCAGCTTCGAAAATTTTCTCGATGCGCAGCATCTCCTGAATCTGGTACTGCATGGTTAAACGGTCCTCAAAATAAAGCGTTAGGTGCTCACCAATCGTAACCTTACGGGGTTTCTTGTGCTGCAGCACTCTGGCCCTGAAGTCGGGCCTTTCAACTGAGTATTGCTCAAGTGAGAACAGGTCATCCCTTGAAAGTTTATCCATGTTCTGAACTCCTGTATTCATCAGTGTGTACTCCTGTATTCGTTAAATTCCGTAGGCCTGGCGCAGCAGTGAAATAGGCGGTACAGCGGCTTCGCCATCTTCCATGCCTTCCTGGATCATCGCGCCCGCCATCGGACAGTCACTGCCATAGTGATCCGCCTCGGCACGCTGTACCTGGGTGATCACCGGGCGGCAGATCTTTTTCGCGATGTCATGAAATTCTTTCTTGACCGCGTAGGTGCCATCATGTCCTGAGCAACGCTCGATCGGTTTGACTTCCGTATCCTGGATCAGTTCCAGCACCTCACGGGTCTTGGAACCGATGTTCTGGACTCGCTGGTGGCATGCAGCATGGTAGGCCACCTTGCCGAGCGGACTGGCAAATTCTGTTTTCAGTTCGCCGGCCTTGTGACGCAGCATAAGATACTCAAAGGGATCATAAATTGCCTGGCTGACCTTGATCACGTCGGCGTCATCCGGAAACATCAATGGTAATTCCTGCTTGAACATGAGCACACAGGAGGGTACCGGCGCCATGATGTCCCATCCCTCATCCACCAGCCTGGACAACACCGGGATATTGACTTCCTTGGCTGCCGCAACCGCATCAAGATCGCCCAGCTCCAGCTTGGGCATGCCACAACACTGTTCTTTTTCTGCAAGCTTGACGACAATGCCGTTGTGCTGAAGCACGGCAATCAGGTCTTCACCCAGTTGTGGCGCATTGTGGTTGGCATAACAGGTGGCAAACAGCGCCACTTTACCCGTGGTTTCACCCGCCTGTTTGGCAACTGATTCATCAACCTCCATACCTGCAACACGCTTGCGCAGCGTCTTGCTGTGATACTCCGGAACAACCGCATCCTTGTGGATGCCGAGCACGCTCTCGGTAATACCACGCATGGTGCTATTCTTGTTGGCAGCATTTGCAACCTGGTTGATCACCGGTATGCCCATGAATGAGCCCATAGTATCTGTCGATGACAGCAGCTTGTTGCGGAATGAAGCGCCATGCTTTTTGAAATGAACGGCCTTGGCACGCAGCATCAGATGTGGGAAGTCCACGGCCCACTCATGCGGCGGCACATAAGGACACTTGGTCAGGTAACAAAGATCACATAAATAGCAATGGTCGACGACCTTCATGTAGTCAGCCTTGTCTACCCCGTCAACTTCCATGGTTTCAGACTCGTCAACCAGGTCAAACAGCGTCGGGAAGGAGTTACACAGGCTCACGCATCGACGACAGCCATGACAGATGTCATAAACACGTTCCAGTTCGGCATTCAGTTTTTCCTCGTCCCAGAAATCCGGGCTTTTCCAGTCAAGTGGGTGCCTTGTGGGTGCTTCCAAGGAGCCTTCTTTGATGTATGCCATTTGTCTGATCTCTTATTCTCGTAAAAACAGGGGCCGATGACCGGCCCCTGCCAAGTTCAATCAGCTGTCCAGGTTATCGAGTGCTTTCTGGAAACGGTTAGCATGCGAACGCTCGGCTTTTGCCAGTGTCTCGAACCAGTCCGCGATTTCGTCAAAACCTTCATCACGGGCTGATTTAGCCATACCAGGGTACATGTCTGTGTACTCGTGGGTTTCACCTGCAATTGAAGCCTTCAGATTGTCAGAGGTACCGCCGATTGGCAGACCGGTTGCGGGATCACCGACCTCTTCCAGGTACTCCAGGTGACCGTGCGCATGACCGGTTTCACCTTCTGCAGTCGAACGAAAAACTGCTGCCACATCGTTATAGCCTTCTACGTCTGCTTTTGCAGCGAAGTACAGGTAACGACGGTTGGCCTGTGATTCACCTGCAAACGCATCCTTTAAATTTTGCTCTGTCTTGCTATCTTTGAGACCCATGGTCCTCTCCATAATTTAGTTCAGAAATTTCGAAATTGCTGATTGCGATAACTCTCGGAGCATCACGCTCAGGCGCCAATGACTACCATTGACAGACTGCACTGTAGAACTGTGGCAGCAATTATTCAATTCAATTTTCCAAGCGGATTGATCTATTTTATCTATCGCTGAAAATGTCATCACGATTACCAGACGGATTGACCGTGGTGACTTTAATCGATACCGTTGCGACCTCGATATATAGTGGCGATCTAACATGGCCGTAAAGAAAAAAAGCAAGCCATCACTCGGTAACTTTGAAGCCTCCATGGAAGAACTGGAATCGCTTGTGGCCGCGATGGAAACAGGCGAACTGACCCTGGAGGAATCTCTGGAGCACTTCGAGCGCGGCATCAGGCAGATCAGAAACTGTCAGAAGGCCCTGGATGAAGCGGAGCAAAAAGTCCAGATCCTGCTGAAGGAATCTGGCGATCAGCAACTGGCTGACTTCGAACCGGATAGCGAATAACCTTCACCGATTCAATGGAAACATTTCAGGACTTCATGAACCGCTGCCAGCAGCGGATAGAGACCGTGCTGGACAGACAGCTGCCGACTGACCAGGATAACCCACAGAGGCTTCACCAGGCCATGCGCTACTCGGCTCTGCAGGGCGGCAAGCGCGTCCGGCCGATGCTGGTATATGCCTCCGGGCATGCGGTAGGCAGCGCAGATGGACTGCTGGATAGCCCCGCATGCGCTGTCGAACTGATTCACGTCTACTCACTGATACATGACGACCTGCCCGCCATGGATAATGATGACCTGCGCCGAGGACGCCCCACCTGCCACAAGGCCTTTGACGAGGCGACTGCAATCCTTGCGGGCGATGCCTTGCAACCCCTTGCCTTCCAGATTCTGAGTGAAGACCTGCAACTGGCAGCCGACACCCGCTTACAGATGCTGCAAACCCTCACCTGGGCCAGCGGCTCACAGGGCATGGCAGGTGGACAGGCAATAGACCTCGAATCAGAATCCAAGCAGCTGTCTCTTGCCGAACTGGAAAACATGCACGCCAGGAAGACCGGGGCCCTGATTCTGGCGAGCATCAAAATGGGGGCCCAGAGTAATCCAGACCTTGATTCTGCACAGCTGGCCGCCCTGGAAAGCTATGGCAGGTACATTGGCCTGGCCTTTCAAATACAGGATGACATTCTCGATGAAATCGGCGAAACCGAGAAACTGGGCAAACCACAGGGATCGGATCGCTCGCGCAACAAGTCCACTTTCATTTCACTATGCGGTTTAGAAGAATCCCGGCAGCGTGCCCGGGAATTACTACAGCAGTCGCTGGATGCACTCAGCCTGTTTGATGAGCAGGCAGATCACCTCCGTAATCTCGCCAGGTATATTATCCAGCGCGAATACTGAGGCTTTGGGCCCGGCCGAAAAAACACAGCCTGATGGTGCAATTTCTGCCTGACTACACGATAATTAGACAATGAACGCCCCCTTCCCGCTACTTGACCGCGTCAACTCACCGGCAGATCTAAGAAAATTCTCGGAGCAGGAGCTTTTGCAGCTGGCTGATGAGTTACGCCAGTACCTGATAGAGACGGTATCGAGTTGCGGCGGGCATTTCAGTGCCGGCTTGGGCACCATCGAATTAACCATCGCGCTGCATTACGTATTCAACACACCTGATGACCGCCTGGTATGGGATGTCGGGCACCAGAGCTATCCGCACAAGGTACTTACAGGCAGAAAGGACCTGCTCGGGACCATCCGTAAAAAGAGCGGGCTGACCCCTTTCCCGAAACGGGCTGAAAGCGAGTATGACGATTTTGGCGTCGGACATTCCAGCACCTCGATAGGGGCTGCCCTGGGTATGGCTGTTGCCGGGAACAAGCAGGGTCTTCACCGAAAATACATAGCGGTCATCGGTGATGGAGCCATGACTGCCGGTATGGCCTTTGAGGCGCTCAACCACTGCGGTGACATACAGGCAGACCTACTGACCATACTGAACGATAACGAAATGTCGATTTCTCCGAATGTCGGCGCGCTATCCAAGTACTTCACCCGTATCATTTCCGGCAAGACCTATTCCAGCATGCGCGAGGGCAGTAAACGCGTACTGGAAATGGTCCCGCCGATGTGGGAAATCGCCAAACGTGCCGAAGAACATGTCAAGGGCATGGTCGCTCCGGGGACCCTGTTCGAGGAGCTCGACATCAGCTACTACGGACCCATTGATGGCCATGACCTGCCGACGCTGATCAAGACCCTGCAAAACCTGAAACAACACAATGGACCAAGGTTGCTGCACATCATTACCCGAAAAGGCAAGGGCTATTCGCCCGCCGAGAAAAACCCGGTCACCTATCATGGTGTCAGCCCGTTTGATCCTGGCACCGGCATCACGAAAGGCGGCAGCGTTAGTTCCCCTACCTACACACAGGTCTTTGGCCAATGGCTGTGTGACATGGCTGAAAAGAACAGCAAACTGATCGGAATTACCCCAGCCATGCGCGAGGGATCGGGGCTGGTTGAGTTCTCTCAGAGATTCCCTGACCGTTACTATGATGTGGCCATCGCTGAACAACATGCACTGACATTCGCCGCAGGCCTCGCCTGCGATGGCATGAAGCCGGTTGTGGCCATTTATTCCACTTTTCTGCAAAGAGCATACGACCAGCTGGCCCATGATATCGATCTGCAAAACCTGGATGTATTGCTCGCCATTGACCGTGCCGGTGTTGTTGGTCCGGATGGCCCGACTCATGCTGGAAGTTTTGACTACAGTTTCATGCGTTGCCTGCCGAACATGGTGATCATGGCCCCGGCAAACGAGAATGAATGTCGGCAAATGCTGAGTACGGGCTTTGAGCACCAGGGACCTGCAGCGGTACGTTATCCGCGCGGCAAAGGCCCGGGGGTCAGTCTGGAGACTGAATTGAGCGCGTTGCCGATCGGCAAGGCCAAAGTTGTCCGGGAAGGCAGCGGAATCGCCATCCTGGCTTTTGGCACCATGCTGGAAGCCGCCAGGCAGGCAGCAAACAAATTCAACGCCACGCTGGTCAACATGCGCTTCATCAAACCGCTTGACGAGGCACTGATTACCCGGTTGGCTGCCAGTCACGAGTTGCTGGTCAGCATCGAAGAAAACAGCGTGCTCGGTGGTGCAGGTAGCGCGGTGGCCGAGTTTCTCAATAACCACGGAATACATACGCCGCTGGTACAGCATGGCCTGCCCGACCAGTACATTGAACACGCAACCCGGGAAGAACAACTCGCCCAATGCCAGCTTGACCCAGATGGGATAGAAAATTACCTGCAAAAGTATTACACCGGATCAATTGCACAATCCGCTTCACTCTAATATGCTCGTGAAATACCTGACTAATTTACTCAGGTATTAACCGGGAATCTATCAATGAGCAGTAATCCATTGGACAAATCCATGCTAGACAAGACCAAAGACGAATTACCCAGCATTGCTGATGTTCAGCAAAGCAAGGACACGCGCGAGATCGCCATCGACAAGGTTGGGATCAAGGATATTCGCCATCCCGTCAGGGTGAGGGACCGCACTGGCGGCGAACAGCATACGGTTGCATCCTTCAATATGTACGTTGACCTGCCCAAACACTTCAAGGGCACGCATATGTCCCGCTTCGTCAATATCCTGAATCAGCATGAACGGGAGATCACGGTCAAGTCCTTCAAGGATATGCTGCACGAGGTGACTGAGCAGCTGGAGGCGGAATCAGGCCATATTGAAATGACTTTCCCCTATTTTGTAAATAAAAAAGCACCGGTATCCGGTGTGGAAAGCCTGATGGATTATGAAGTCAGTTTTAACGGGGCCAAGATGGGCGAAGACATCTGTCTGAACATCAAGGTAGTGGTGCCGGTAACCAGTCTATGCCCGTGCTCGAAGAAAATTTCGGACTATGGTGCCCACAACCAGCGCTCCCATGTCACCGTGGATGTTTGCACGAAGGATTTCATCTGGATCGAAGAGATCATCGACCTGGTCGAAAAAGAGGCCTCCTGCGAGCTGTATGGATTACTCAAGCGCCCGGATGAAAAACACGTCACCGAACGGGCCTACGACAATCCGAAATTTGTCGAGGACATGGTTCGCGACGTGGCGGCCCGCCTCAATGCCGATGACCGCATCCTCACCTACGTGGTGGAGTCGGAAAACTTCGAGTCCATACACAACCATTCTGCCTATGCCTTGATTCAGCGCGACAAGCGGGAGACACAATAAGGCACCAGCCTGTGATGGTGATTTGAATGAAGCTAACGGCGGCGAACTGACTTATTCCCGCCGCAGAATAGTAATTAAGGCCATCACCACCCGATTCTACCTGGCCTCCAGAACCACCATGCCCTGCTCCTGGCTGAATTTCACCCGGTTCAGGAATGACATGCCCAGCAATATTTCCTGGTCATGTGCCGTGTCGATCACGGTACCATCAACCTGATGCAAGGTAATTCCGCCGACGGTGACTGAATTCAGTTTCACATGCCAGGCATTGTGCAATTGCGATGCGGTGCTGACTTTCATCGGTTTGCCTGTTTCTCGATACTGGATCTGCAAGCGGTCAGCGGTGGGTCTGGCCATGGCTACCACGCTTGCACCGGTATCGACCAGGAACTGAACGTTTCTGCCGTTGATCAGGCCCTGTGTTTTGTACATACCACTGCTGCTGGGAATTCTGACCACTGTAGTTTCCGGCGTGGTTAGCCGGGTACTGACATTGCTGCCCAGACGGAATTCCCGAACTTCACCGTTAACCTCGATGATGGCACGTCGGGAATTGGAACGGACCAGGCGCAGACCGTTTACCGCATCCTGCCCAACCTTGAGCATGGACTGTTTGCCGTCAACCAATACAATCGCCTTATCACGGAAGAGCCCGACAATCTTGATTCTCGGTCCCGCAGATGCGAAAAGCTCAAATGCGGGGAAAAGCAAAGCGATCACTAACAAAATACGAATCACTGGTTTTGCCATAACGGTGGAACTGATAATCTCCGGTTTTGAGTAATTCAAGCTTAGCAGCAAATCCCCGGATACATGAAGCCACTGACCATAATACGCCATATCGAATGTGAGGGTCCGGGTTACCTGGAAAGCATCCTCGGGCAACAAGGAATCAGTTTTCGGCTGATTGCACTGGACCGGGGAGAACCCTTACCCGGGGCTATCCACGACACCAGTGGCCTGGTGATCATGGGCGGGCCCATGAGCGTAAATGATGATGAAGAATGGATCACACAGGAAATCAGCCTGGTAAATCAGGCCATTGCAGCCGACCTGCCGGTGCTTGGTCATTGCCTGGGCGGCCAGATGATTGCGCGTGCGCTGGGGGCAGCGGTCGTCAGCAACCCTGTCAAGGAGATTGGCTGGTTACCTGTTCAGGCACAGCATATCCCCCAGGAGGCACCATCATGGTTGACGGACTTCAGGCATCCGCAAACAGTTTTTCACTGGCATGGTGAGACATTTGAAATACCCGATGGCGCATACCGGTTACTCTCCAGCCAGCACTGTGACAACCAGGCATTCCTCTATAAGGACAACGTATATGCCTTTCAGTGTCATATTGAAATGACCTGCGATATGGTCGATGAATGGAGTGCGCTGTATGCAGATGAAATCAATGTCCCTTCGGATACCATTCAGGATCGGGAAACCATGCTTGGCATCTGTCACAGCAATATCGACGACATGAACCACCTGGCCAGTAAAATCTATACACTCTGGCTAAGCAAACTCGGTAACCCATCAACATGATCTGCTATGTTTATCGCAGTAACCGCAAACGGGACACCTATCTCTACATCAAAGAGAAGGATGACTTCAGCGTGATTCCAGAGCCAGTACTGAAGATTTTCGGTCCCCCGGAATACAGCCTGTCATTCATTCTGGATGAAAACAAAAAGCTGGCGCAGGCCAAACCGCTTGATGTCATCATGCAACTGGAGTCAGAAGGCTTTTATCTGCAGTTACCCAGAAACGATTACGACATATTGCAAATTGAGCGGAACATCGTCGACTCGCTGAAAAAAAGCAGCTAGAAAAATATCGTAGAAACTGTGCCGTTCTGCGTCAATTAAATATGGATGCATTAGTGTCATGGAGCACAGGCCGCTCTATGACATCCCGTCATCGGGGCATTCGTACTTCCTTGTACATCAGACGTGCGAGAACAACTCCACTAAAGTGGGGCTCCTGCTCTGCGCCTCGAACGGGCAGAACATAATTCACACCCTAGAAAATAACTGGACAATTACTTCTGCACTCCCGTCCGCCGGCGGTCGAAGTGCAGGATGCACGAGTGTCGTGAAGAACACGGACGTTCGAGAACGACCGCATCCAACATACATGGATGTATTAGTGTCGTGGAGCACAGGAGGTGCGAGAACGACCCCACTAAAGTGGGGCCCCTGCTCTGCGCCTCGAACGGGCACATAAAAAAACCCCGCAACTTTCGTTAGCGGGGTTTTGTAGTCGTACAGCAGG
>JBFFRZ010000049.1:0-12619 GCA_041572715.1 Gammaproteobacteria bacterium | reverse complement strand
GGCAAAAACGCGAGCTGTTTGTTTCGAATTTCCAGCAGCTTCTGATCAACACCTATGCCACGGCCCTGACCAAGTTTGAAAACCAGTCGATTGACATCCTTGAGGTGAAGACCGGTAAAAATCCAAACATCGTCGCAGTACCAACCCGCATCAACCTGGCAAACGATAACCCGGTAGTGATCAGTTACATGATGATGAATGGTGATAATGGCTGGAAGGTTGTAGATATGTCCATCAGCGGCATCAGCATTGTCAAAAACTACCGGGCGACCTATGCGAGCGAAATCAGAAATAACGGTATTGATGCGGTGATGAAAAAGCTTATTGGAAAGAACGACCTGGCCCAGCGCTAGGCCGCGCAATGCATAAAAAAGGCGCTCAAAAGAGCGCCTCTATTATGTGTTCCACATGCCGTTGAACCTGCTAATCGACTATGGACGAATGTAGGCGTAACCTTGACCCTGCAGTTCCATAATACGGATAACACCGCCGGGAACGACACCAACACCTTCAACAAGAGTTGGTTCCTTACCCGTTTTTTTGGCAACTTTCTTCATTGTATTGCCGCAGGCACTGAAAGTGATGTTCTGCATTGCCAGGCTTTGAACCCGCTTGGACTCTTTATTTTTTTCACCCTGGGTGAGCAGCCCAAGACCCGGGCCATAGGCAACAATTTCGACATCAACATTATCAATGCCCAGTTCTTTCTGAATATTAACCGCGTTGTTCAGGGCAATTTTCTGCGTAACCGGATCATTAGTACTTACCTGGATTACAACTTTATGCTTCTTGCCTTCTTCGGCCAGTGTCTGTGCGGAAAAGCCTACCGCCATGACCAGCAGCAGCATAATTGAAATAAGTTGTTGAAAAGCTTTCATTCATAGTCTCCTTTTGATGATTAATTTCCCGTGTAATCCGGATATTCGGCACACAAGTAGAATCTAGATGCGCCCCGCTCAGTATTTATTCCATTTATTTTCGTAAATTTTCTGGAATAAATTCACCTGCCCAAGCATCTCTGTCTATTATGAGGCATAAGACATGATTAAAACGCCATGGAATAAAAACCGAATCGATCTGATCACCCGGCAACGTGACCGATTGTATCGTATTGCTTTTTCCTGGTGTGGTGACCCTATGCTGGCCGATGACCTGACACAGGATGCGATATCGAAGGCCGCGGAAAAACAAGATCAGCTCGCTGACCTGGATAAACTGCCCGCATGGATATTTCGCATACTCCACAATTGCTGGATGGGTTATCTGCGTACACATCGACCCACGCTGGATATCGATAACGATGAGTATGTGTCCGAACACCAGCCTGAGCATGACATTAGCCAGACACAAATCATTCATGGGGTGAGACAGGCCATAGGAAAGCTGCCAATGGGGCAGCGGCAGGCAGTGACCCTGGTTGACCTTGAAGAGCGCAGCTATGCAGAGGTAGCCGAGATACTCGACATCCCCATTGGCACAGTGATGAGCAGGCTCAACCGAGCAAGAACAGCCCTAAAATCACACCTATCGCATATGAGTGCATCAAAGACATCTGGACGCACTCAACTAAGGAGCATTAAATGAGCACCGACAAAATAAAAATCGAGGAGCTTCACGCGCTGGCTGATGGAGAACTGACTCCGGGCCAGCGAGATAGGGTGCTTGCGGCACTGGAACATGACCCTGAATCCCAGTCCATTCTGAGTGATATCAGGCACACCAAAGAGTTACTCAAACACGCCTATCCACTGAAAAGTCTCCAGCCACAGCACCGGCAGAACCTGTTTCTGCGTTTCGGGCAGATTGCCGCTATATTGCTGATCATGCTGACCGGGTTTGGCCTCGGCTGGCAAAGTGCAATGAAATCCCCCAGTAACGATGAGTCTGTTGCCAGTCTCAATTCTATTTTACCGGATGCAAAACACCCGCATAAAACCATCATTTACCTTGGGCATGGTGATCATACTAAGTTCAGGGCCGCACTGGATAAAGTGCAGGATTTACTGTCCCTGGGGACTGGTGATGATACGGAAATCTTCGTAGTAGCCAGTGCCGGGGGTATCGATCTAATGCGCAAGCAAACCTCCCCATACCAGGCCGAGATGGTCAATCTGATGAATGCCAACAAAGCACTACGATTTGTTGCCTGCAATAACACGATTTATCGCTTCCAACAGGAAGGAAAACCGGTAGACCTGATCGAAGGCACCGATGTTGCACCGTCGGCAGTTGAATTTGTGGTCAGGCACCTCAGGCAAGGCTGGAATTACGTTTCTATATAGAAACCGATCAGCTATACCCCTATAAGTTCAGGGTGTATATCACTCAGGATGTGGTTGATTTCTGCCACCGCATGCCCTATCCTGCGCCGCCATAATTACCTAGCAAATTACTCGGTTATTAGCACGTATCAAACACTTTAAAAGATACGATCAACACTACGGAGAACAATATGAATCCATTAAAAACAGTCACTGGCACGCTGGTATCCGGCCTGATTCTGGCAATAATATTTGCATTTCTATTAGGCACAAGCGGCTCATTGAATACGACTGAAATCGTTGTCTGGGCACATGTCTTTGTTGGCATCATCTGGATCGGCCTTTTGTATTACTTCAACTTTGTCCAGGTTCAGGCGATGGCTGACGGCCTCGCTGATACTGACGGACCCGGACCCGCCGCTATCGGCAAATACGTAGCACCAC
Organism: Gammaproteobacteria bacterium; assembly: GCA_041572715.1. Lineage (GTDB taxonomy): Bacteria > Pseudomonadota > Gammaproteobacteria > JAJDYQ01 > JAJDYQ01 > JAJDYQ01. Next base: position 9,914 of record JBFFRZ010000049.1, on the reverse strand, counting down.
GTGCGCTGCTATGGTTTCGCTGGGCAGCGTTGATTACTTGGCTGACTGGTGCCGCTGCATTAGAGGCTATACATACAGGTGAAGGTTCTGGCGTTGTTGCAGCCTTTATGCTTACCAAGCCATACCACTTCATTGGTATGGGCGCATGGATGGGAACCATCATGCTGTTTAACGTCTGGGTACTGATCTGGCCTAACCAGAAAAAAGTGCTCGGTATAGTTGAGGCTTCTGACGACGAGAAAGCCAAGGCCAAGGTAATTGCTGGCACTGCTTCTCGTGTAAACACCATGCTCTCAATCCCTATGCTGCTGGGTATGACTGCATTAGGTCACGGCAACTACCTTTTCTAAGCATGATCAAACAATATTAGTCTCTCAAAAAACCCGGCCCATGGCCGGGTTTTTTGTTTTTAGGGGTTGTCATTCAACAACATTCAGCACAATATATGCACATTGGGCAGCATCTAATGGGTGCTGCCTTTTGCTTTTAGGGGTTTGTACCAATCGTTATGCCAACGTCATTGATGTCAACTTATAACCGCTTACCGGTAAGTTTCACTCATGGTGAAGGTGCCCTGCTGTATGACTCTGATGGCAGGGAATACCTGGACGCACTGTCCGGTATCGCTGTCTGTGGCCTTGGTCACTCACACCCGGCTATCAGCGCTGCCATTTGCGACCAGTCCGCAAAATTACTTCACACTTCCAACCTTTACGGAATTGACCTGCAGCAGCAGCTTGCTGATCAGCTAACCCGGCTCAGTGGCATGGATGCCGTATTCTTCGGCAACTCTGGTGCTGAGGCCAATGAAGCGGCGATCAAGCTGGCGCGATTATACGGCCATGGCAAAGGTATAGAAAAACCGGCCATTATCGTCATGGAAAACAGTTTTCATGGCAGGACCATGGCCACCTTGACCGCAACTGGTAATCGTAAAGTCCAGGCCGGTTTCGAACCCCTGGTCCAGGGTTTTGTACGTGTGCCTTATGACGATATTGATGCTGTTACCGCGGTTGCCGAAAATGATCCTGATGTCGTTGCCGTACTTGTAGAACCGATACAGGGAGAAAGCGGGGTCAACATCCCTGCTGATGATTATCTAAACCAGCTACGCGCTATCTGTGACCAGAATGGCTGGTTATTGATGCTGGACGAGATACAGACGGGCATGTGCAGAACGGGTGAATGGTTTGCCTTCCAGCACAATGATATACAACCCGACGTCATGACATTAGCAAAGGCATTGGGCAATGGCGTGCCTGTTGGCGCCTGTATTGCCAGGGGTGAAGCCGCACAAACCCTGAAACCGGGCAATCACGGTTCTACCTTTGGCGGCAACCCGCTAGCGTGCAGGGCTGCACTGGCCGTCATCGAGACAATCGAAATTGAGAAGCTGCTACCTCACGTGCAGTCCATTTCAACCCATATGCTGGATAGCTTTCGTCACCAGCTTGCAGACATCGAAGGTGTCAGGGATATACGTGGAAAAGGCCTGATGATCGGTATCGAACTGGAATACAGTTGTACCGACCTGGTCGCAATGGCACTTGAGAGACACTTACTCATCAATGTGGCCGGTGATAACCGAATACGGTTATTACCCCCGCTGATTATCAATGAAGCACAGGCCGACGTGATCGTCAAAACGGTCAGTGAGCTCGTCTTCAGCTTCCTCACGACAAAGAAATAAAGCACAACATGAGACATTTTTTATCACTGCTTGATCTGTCTGCTGTTGAGTTGCTTGGCTTGCTGAAACGGGCTGCCGAACTCAAGCGGCTGCAACGGGACCATATCGACCACACTACACTCAAGAATCATGTACTGGCCATGGTATTTGAAAAATCGTCGACCCGTACCCGGGTTTCATTCGAAGCAGGTATCTGCCAGCTGGGTGGCAGTGCCCTGTTCCTGTCCCCGCGCGATACGCAGCTTGGACGGGGTGAGCCCATTGAAGATACCGCCAGGGTATTGTCCAGCATGGTGGATATCATCATGGTCAGAACATTTGAACACGAGAAGATTACAAACTTCGCTGAATATTCATCGGTCCCGGTCATCAATGGGTTGACTGACCGGGAACACCCATGCCAACTGCTTGCTGACCTGCAAACATGGTTCGAACACCGGGACACGATCAAGGGAGCGACCATAACCTGGGTGGGTGATGGCAATAACATGTGCCACTCCTGGGTACATGCGGCACAGCTGCTCGACTTCAAGCTCAACATCGCCTGCCCTGAAGGCTACGATCCTGACGAATCGATACTGCAAGCCGCGGGTAGTCATGTCGAAATCATTCGCGACCCGTTGCAAGCCTGCAGTAATAGTGATCTGCTAGTGACAGATGTATGGGCCAGCATGGGCCAGGAAGATGAACAGTACGACCGCATCGACGTGTTTCGGCCATATCAGGTCAATGTCGAACTCATGTCAGCGGCCAAACCTGATGCCCTGTTTATGCACTGTTTGCCTGCCCACCGCGGTGAAGAAGTTACTGCTGATGTTATTGATGGAGACCATAGTGTCGTCTGGAGTGAAGCGGAAAATCGGCTACATTCACAAAAGGCGTTGATGGAGTTCTTACTGTTGGGCTGACTTTGGCCGCATCAAGCAGGCCAGTAAGGGCCTGAAAAACCCTTATGCGAATCCCACAGTTACCGCAAGGGTCAAAACACCAAGCCAGGGAGTAAGTTCACACTGCCGCTGCACAAGCGGCAGGATATGATTCAGCCCGGGAAGTGTGGTACCGGCCTGCTGCTCAGATGGGCCGTTATGCCCGATGTACCTCGGCATCCAGTTCGCCGCTCTTCAGTTTGGCCAGGTATTCGTCCAGCATTGTCCTCACCTTACCGCTAAATGCATACAGCGCGATGAAGTTTGGAAATGCCATTGCCAGGATCAACAGGTCGCTGAAGTCGAGGATATTACCAGCATGCGTGACCGAACCAAGAACGATGAAGACAATAAAGGTCGCCTTGTAAATCAGGGAACCCCGTTCACCGAACATGAAACTCCAGCATCGCTCTCCATAGTAGGACCAGGAGATCATCGTACTGTAGGCGAACAACACCACGCACACCGAAAGTACAATCGGAAACCATGATATGACCGAGCCAAAGGCCACCGATGTCAATGCTGCGCCCTGGCTACCTTCGACCAGTGCAGCATGTTCCGGTGCGTTGTACACGCCCGTGATAATGATGACCAGGGCAGTCATGGTACAAATGACCACGGTATCAATAAACGGTTCGAGCAATGCGACGATACCCTGGCGCACCGGGTAGTGGGATTGTGCGGTGGCATGAGCAATAGCAGCGGAACCGATACCGGCCTCACTGGAAAAAGCAGCACGCTTGAAACCCTGAACAATAATGCCAATCAAACCACCGATACCCGCTTCCAGGCTAAATGCGCCGGTAAGAATCGCGCCAAATGCCGCAGGGAGCTGACCGATATTGCTCAGAATAATCCAGGACGCTGCAAGCAGGTAGATGATCACCATGGTCGGTACCAGGGCCTCTGCAACATGGGCAATTCGCTTGATGCCGCCGATGATTACGATCGCCACCAGAAATGCCATGATGCCGCCAAAAACCCAGTCATATTCATTAAACCAGGGAATACTCTGCTGCACTGCGTTCAGGGACTGGCTAACCTGGAATGCATTTCCGGCACCCAGTGAACCACCAATCGCGAGCACACAGAACATCACTGCCATTACATAACCAAACCGTGGCATGCCTTTTTCTGCGAATCCTCGTGACAGATATTCCATAGCGCCACCCATGACATGCCCATCCGGCCTGACTTCGCGATAGGTCTGAGCCAGGGTCGCTTCTGTGAACTTTGATGTCATGCCGAGCAAACCGGCAATAATCATCCAGAACGTGGCCCCTGGCCCCCCGATGGACACGGCAATGGCAACACCCGCAATATTCCCCAGTCCCACGGTTGCGGATAACGCGGTCGTTAATGCCTGAAAGGGCGTGACCTCACCTTCATCATCAGGTCGCGCATATTTCCCCCTTAGTACCCGTACCGAATGCCCCAGCAGCCAGAAGTTGATGAAGCCCATCCTGACCGTCAGAAAAACAGCCCCCACGATGAGCCAGGCGACAATAAACGGCATGCCGAAACCGACATCAAAAAACAGGACATTGGCCAGATAGCCGTTGACCTCCCCGAAAAACTCATTCACTGCAGAAGCCCTCGAGGGAGTCGCTATTATGGATAACAGCAATAACCCTGTAATTTGTCCCCAGATCCCTGTCCCGCGCATACCAACCCCCTGATTTTCGTTCTTTTTGATCGTGATCACACTTAGTACCAAAACTCGACCCCTAGTACAAGCCGATCTGCGTCCATGGGCACTATTTGTTGATAGAATCCTGCTAATGACAGGAAACGCAAGCCCTGATGAATAGCTTACCGGAAAATATTACTGAATCTGTGCGTATTGCGCTGGCTGAAGACGTTGGCGATGGCGACAAAACCGCAGCACTACTACAGTCCGGGATATCTGAAGCCCGGGTCATTGCCCGTGAACAAGGCGTGCTTTGCGGTACCGCATGGTTTGATGAAGTATTTCATCAACTGGATACAGCCACACGAATCACCTGGAATCAGGCCGATGGTGACGCATTTCATAACGAATCTGAATTATGCACACTGACCGGCGATATACGAACGTTGCTTACCGGGGAACGTACGGCATTGAATTTTTTACAAACACTCTCTGCTACAGCAACGCAGACTGCCCGCTATGTTTCAGCGATATCCCATACCAGCTGCAGGCTGCTCGATACGCGTAAGACGATACCCGGTCTCAGGGCAGCACAAAAATATGCCGTGCTCTGCGGTGGCGGCATGAATCATCGGATGGGGCTGTTTGATGCGATCCTGATCAAGGAGAATCACATCTCCGCTGCCGGATCCATCAAAAAAGCCATTGCCGCGGCACGTGTATCCTTCCCCGGGGTATTTGTTGAAATTGAAGTGGAAAACCTGGATGAATTTGAACAGGCACTGGATGCGGGGCCAGATCGGATATTACTGGATAACTTTTCGAACGAAGCCCTGAAATCCGCCTGCGTACTCAACAGCGGCTGCAATCAACTGGAAGCCTCGGGTAACATCAAGCTGGAGAATATAGCTGCGATAGCTGAAACAGGGGTGAACTACATATCTACCGGCAGTATCACCAAGAATGTTCAGGCCATTGATCTGTCAATGCTGTTAGTGACTGGATAACTACAGGTACTATTCGAAATCTTTCAGAAATTCAGCGTAGCCCTCTTTCACCAGGTCCTCTTTCGAGATGAATCTCAGCGATGCAGAGTTGATGCAGTAACGTAAACCGGTCGGCTTCGGGCCATCATTGAAGACATGCCCAAGGTGAGACTCTGCTGCTACGCTTTTCAGCTCTGTGCGGGTCATGAAAAAACTACGGTCAGTGTGCTCTGTCAATGCACCATCTCGAATCGGCCTGGTAAAACTCGGCCAACCAGTGCCTGATTTGAACTTGTCCCTGGAACTGAACAGGGGCTCACCTGAAACGATATCGACATAAATACCATCGCGCTTGTTATCCCAATATTCATTATGGAATGGCCTCTCAGTCGATTCGTGCTGCGTAACCTTGTACTGCAGAGGCGTCAGCATCTTTTTCAATTCTTCATCTGAAGGCTTCCTGTAATCCTGGTATTTTTCGGGAACGCTAACCGGTTTGGCGGATGTAATTTTATTCTCTTCCGCGGTCACAACACCCAGGGTAACCAGGCCTCCAATTGCAAACGCTGCAAAGAGCAATGATGTCGTCTTCATGTGAAATATCCTGAATCGAGTAGTCAGATAATTGACACTGTATAACAGGTAAAGTTCACTTGTTCGTGCAGGAAATTTATTTTCGTATGATCAATCCCTGAAGTTACTGAACTGTAATGGTAGCCCCATATCTTCGGATTTGAGCATAGCGATCACGGCCTGCAGATCATCCCGCTTCTTTCCAGTAACACGCACCTGGTCTCCCTGAATCGCAGCCTGCACCTTGAGTTTATCCTGCTTGATACGTTTGACTATTTTACGGGCAACCTCGGTTTCTATACCCTGTTGAATCTGAATTTTCTGGGTGGCCCGTTTTGCCTGTTCGTTGATATCGCCCGGCAACAGACTACCCAGGTCAACGCCACGTTTGGAGCATTTGCCGTACAGGATATCTTTCATCTGCCCGAGCTGAAACTTACTCTCGCATTCCATCATGATCCCGCTGTCATCCAGTTTAAAACCGGCATTGACACCTTTGAAATCGAAGCGCGTGGACACTTCCTTGTTCGCCTGGTCAACTGCATTACTCAATTCGTGTAGATCAACTTCAGAAACTATATCAAAAGAAGGCATTCACTTGTCTCCGGAACATTCGTTCTCTAAAACCAATTGCTGGCCAAACATAAACCCTATATTAGGCGTGGCCATTACAACAACGATCAAGCCAATAATAACTTAATCGATTAGACCAAATTGAAGAATTATTAATTAATCATCTGGAGGATACTGAAATGGCGCACATCGTTATCCTTGGCGCAGGCACTGGGGGCATGACCTGCGCTTATGAAATGAAAGCGGAGCTCGGCAAGCAACACGAAGTTACCATCACCAACTCCAATGACTATTTTCAGTTCGTTCCAACCAATCCCTGGGCCGTAGTGGGCTGGCGTAACCGCCAGAGCATTACCTTCCCGATCGAGAAATACCTGTCGAAAAAGAACATCAACTTTATCTGCATCTTGCGGCAAGGTCTGCCATGCACGTCTGTCACCTGAGCTGGTGAACCGGATCACGTAACGAGTGGTTGCCGAGGAGTTACAGCAACTGGTACAAACGGTTGCCGATGGTGTGTTCAAGCAAGATAACCGGCCTTTATGTGATCGGCGGAAGCCCTGATCCCGAACAGTTATATTTAACAGCCGGTCAGGCTCAGCTGCTGATTTTCCACTGACGCGGAGACCTTTCCCTGCAAAAACTCTGACAGTATTCTGCCGCCGAGTTCATAACGCCAGCCACTCATTAGCTGCATATCCCGTTTGCCGCGCACCAGTTTTTCCACATCCTTGCGGCTTGCCATCGAGGTAACACTGACCTCGTTCTTTTTTGCCTGGTATTTCAACAAGCCCATGAGGATGTCGGCCAGAACTTCCTGGTTAGCGGTGAGTGGCTTGCCTTTACCTGATTCTGGCCATTGTTCCCTTGGCATATCCAGACCCGCCTGTACCGCCGCAAGCAATTGATCACCATGCCTGCTGATGAGGTCGTCATTAAAACCCCGACGCCTTTGCAAGTCACTCTTGCTGCGTGGTTTACTCTTGACCAGATCCAGCAACTGGTCATCACTCAATATGTAACGGCGGGGCCGATCCTTTGTCATCGCAAGTTGTTCACGATATCTGGCGAGCTTGCTCAGTATGGCCAGGTCAACCCCATGTAAACGCGCATAGCCCTTTACTCTACGCCAGGCGCTATCGGGGTCTGGACGATAACGTGCCGGGTCTGCTACGGCATCAAAATCGTCCTGTAACCATGCCAGTCTACCCTGCTCGACCAGCCTGACTCTCTGTATTGGATAGATTTCCGCAAGATAACGAACATCGTCAGCGGCATATATTAACTGCGCTTCATCCAGCGGCCGGCGTGACCAGTCGGTACGCGTATGGGATTTATCCAGGCTGACCCCCAGCATTTCATTCACCAGTTTGGCATAGGACACCTGGTCCCCCATGCCTGTTAATGATGCCGCTATCTGGGTGTCATAAACCGGCACTGGCAGACAATCAAAAGTATGCAGGAAGACTTCCATATCCTGGCTCACCGAGTGCAGCACCTTGACAACATCACGGTCTGCAAAGAGATCAAGCATGGGCTGAAAATTTTTGATCGCAAACGGGTCAATGCAGGCGATAACATCATTGATAGCAATCTGAATCAGGCAGAGCTTCGGATAATAGGTTTTCTCACGCATGAACTCGGTATCTACCGCCGCAAACTCGGCCACTCCTGCACGGTCAAAGAACCCGGCCAGCGCTTCATCGTTATCAATGTATAGAGTTTCTGTCATAATTCCTGCCAGTGCCATGCACTAATCCACGCATGCTTTCATGCCCTTGAACAAACAGCATTGTGCCACAGCCCGATCAAATGGAAACAAAAGAAGACCACACAATTACCTGTGAACCGCAGGACCTCGAGTTGGAAGAACTTGTCCTTAAAGAAACCCTGGTCAGCGCAACTGGCCTGCACTCGAACAATATTCAGGTGGGTATCAAGGGTGACCCAACCTTGCGTGACACGGTATTCAGCAGGGGCAAGCGTAAAAGCCTGGTGGATGAACTATTCCCCTGCCTGGAACCCAAGCTGGAAGAAATGATGATGCGGCGTAGCGTGTACCGCGTCTATATCGGCTTTAACAGTGGTGAGGTCAGGACCTGTTCAGTATTCGATCCCATGCGGGAGGAAGTCCACCAGGCAGAAAAACTATGCGAGCCAAATTATATCGAGCGTCATTTCCCACTCATTGACTATGCGCACAAAATTGAAGGTATCCGCAATATCTATAAAGACCTGAGTGAGAGTGAGCTATTCAATTACGTACCAGATTACTGGAAACGCATCATGCAGAGACGCTCCCAGACCTGGAATCCAATCAAGGAGTCTGATTTACCTAACATTATCAGCAAACTACAGCAGCTCAGGGCACTTGAGGAGTTCTATCTCAGTAACGCGACGATATGCATCGTACAGCACGTGGTTCGTTTACAGTTTAACTGCGATGGCACGCAGCTGGTGGATGCTGAACACTATCGCCAGTTCCTCGAAGAAAATATTGGCGGCAGTTCATAGGCAAATCCATGCTGGATGAACTGCCCGCCGAAGCCACTGTCTGTCCCCAGGGCAATACCCGCGCGCATCTGCCCATCATCCTGGAAGGCCAGCCAAGAGTCTCCAGGATTTCTGAAAACGGCCGGGAAATTAGCTACATCGGATTGCCCGGGGAGAAAGCCCTGTATTAACAGCGTCCTGCAAAGAGGGCTAATTCGTCTCCTGGATAATGAATCACTAACCGATCAGCTGTAAAATCATTTGTGATTTTGTCACTGACCGCCAGCCACTGGCAGGTTACCATGGCCCCATCTTAATTAGCTTGCAGGAGTCATCACATGAAACAAAATGTAGGTATGATCGACCGGGTTATTCGTTTTATTGTCGGTGCTGCCATTATTGCGGCCGGCGTTTATTATCAAAACTGGTGGGGCGCAATTGGTGCAATACCCTTGCTGACGGCGATTATCGGCTGGTGCCCGCCCTATGCCTTGTTCGGCTGGAACACCTGTAAAAAAGAAGCCCAGGCCTGATCTCCATGCAATCCGGGGTGTTACCCACCCCGGATTCACATGTACTTTTATCAATTTTTAAGCACATAGTTCTGGCTACCAGCTGCCAGTCATCAGACTGAAATAATATTCACCGTCCTGATAATATTCAGGTTTTACTGCGGGCACGTCCCGATTTCTGGTTCCCTTGGCCTATGCATGACGGTTTTCGCAATTATCTGACCATTACCTTCGGGTACTGGGCATTTACGATCACGGATGGTGCTATCCGAATGCTGGTCGTGCTTTATTTCCATCTGCTGGGCTATTCGCCATTCGAGGTCGCCCTGCTGTTCCTGTTTTATGAGTTTTTTGGCATCGTCACCAACCTGGTGGGCGGGTGGCTGGGTGCGCGTATCGGGCTCAACCTCACCATGCATATCGGTATGGGTCTGCAGGTGGTTGCACTATTCATGCTCACCGTACCGGATGCATGGCTCTCGGTAGCTTACGTCATGCTGGCCCAGGCCCTGTCAGGAATTGCCAAGGATC
>JBFFRZ010000048.1:0-12730 GCA_041572715.1 Gammaproteobacteria bacterium | reverse complement strand
TGCATGTCATTCCCGTGGAAACGGGAATCCATGAAGATAAGTGATTACAATGACCAAGCAGTTGCTGGATACCCGCTTTCGCGGGTATGACAGTTTAGTCGTCTTCATTGAAAAACAGGTCAAGCACGCTTGAGTCGTGAAAAGCATCGGGTAAGAATCCCGGGGACCGATCCCGGATCAATGAGCTACGTTACGTCTGCGTGTCATTCCCGTGTAACGCGAATCGATCCCGGATCAATGAGCTGCGTTATGTTTGCATGTCATTCCCGTGGAAACGGGAATCCATGAAGATAAGTGATTACAATACCCACCAGTCACTGGATACCCGCTTTCGCGGGTATGACAGTTTAGTCGTCTTCATTGAAAAACAGGTCGAGCACGCTTGAGTCGTGAAAAGCATAGAGTAAGAATCCTGGGAATCGATCCCGGATCAATTGTGACCGGCTACGGGGTGATTGATTCGGATGGAACGCATAATGTTTATGTGGCCAGCGGGCCGTTGAGGGTCAAGTCCGAGACCCTGCCGGAAAGGCTCAAGCTCATTTTCGAGGGTATTACCTCGGTGATCGCTGAATACGGGCCCAACGCGGTGGCCATCGAAAAGGTATTCATGAATCGCAATGCGGATTCTGCCCTGAAACTGGGCCAGGCGCGCGGCGCGGCGATCTCGGCCGCGGTGATGCAGGGGCTGCCCGTGGCAGAGTACACGCCGCGTCATATCAAGCAGGCCGTGGTGGGTAAGGGCAGTGCATCAAAAGAGCAGGTGCAGCACATGGTCCGGATTCTATTAAATCACCAGGGAGAATTTCAGGCAGATGAGGCGGACGCACTGGCCGTTGCCTTATCGCATGGCCATATTGGGGGTACACTGGAGCGGATTGAACAAGCCCGTCGTCCCACGGCGTATAAAAGGAAACGCAGATGATTGCACGCCTGTATGGCAAGCTGATATTGAAACAACCACCGCAGCTGTTGATCGATGTGGGTGGCGTGGGCTATGAAGTGGAAGCCCCCCTTTCAACCTTTTACGAGCTGCCGGAGCCGGGTGAGATGGTAACTGTCCTGACGCACCTGATTGTGCGTGATGATGCGCATATTCTGTTTGGTTTTTCCTCCGAGGATGAGCGTTCCCTGTTTCGTAATTTAATCAAGGTCAACGGGGTAGGGCCGAAGATGGCGCTCACCATACTCTCCGGAATTTCTGCCGGGGAGTTTGTGCTTTGCGTGCAGAATCGCGACGTGGGCGCACTGACCTGCCTGCCCGGCATTGGCAAGAAAACAGCCGAACGCCTGTTGGTCGAGATGCAGGACAGGCTCGATGCAGGCACGGCGGCCATCGCTTCAGGTAAAAGCCTGGCAGGCGCTGCGGCAAGCCCGGTCAGCGATGCGATCAGCGCCCTGGTCGCCCTTGGTTTCAAACCCGGTGACGCAGACCGCATGGTGAAACAGGTCGCTGCAGACGATATGGCGAGTGAAGAACTGATCCGCGAAGCCTTGAAAGCGCAGGCCAGATAAAGCTCGCATGAGACTGATTCGTTTACTCAAAAACGATCTCTCACGCGAAGTCGCGGGCTGGCATCAGCGGGGCATTATCAACGAAAGCCAGGCCGAGCAGATCTGCGCTGAATACGGCATCGACTACCATCAACAGCCCAGCCGTTCCTATGGTTACTACCTGCTGGTTGGTCTGGGTTATCTGTTTCTGGGCTTGTCGATCCTGGTTGTGATTGGTGCCAACTGGCAGGACATGCCACGCGAAGCGCGCATGATCGGACTCATCGCGCTGACCCTGTTCACCAACCTGGCGGGTGTTTATCGATATGCACAGCAACGACAGGGAGAGGCGGTCGTTCTATTGTTACTGGGCAGTATCTTCTACGGTGCCTCAATCATGCTGATCGCTCAGATCTATCACCTGGGAGAACACTACCCGGATGGTATCCTGTGGTGGTCATTGGGTGTGTTGCCGATGGCGGTGCTTACTCAAAGCTTTATGCTGACCCTGTTGACGATGATCCTCTCGTTTATCTGGTTTTTCGTCGAGACATCATTACATTTCTTTCCATTCCTGTTTCCCGTTTTTCTGTTGCTCAATGCCTGGTACCTGTGGCGCGTCAGGCAAAGCATGCTGCTTTTCCTGTCCTTGATTATCGGTGTTGGCCTGATGGGGGCATACGTGGTTGCATGGTTTGACGGTGAGGCCTATCGCTTTGCCCATGGTGCTGAAATGGTGGTGTTCATCTGGGGATATTTTGTCGTGCTGCATGGATTGTCCAAATGGCTGTCTGCACATGCGCTGCATGTATTGAAGGATTACGGTGCATTACTGTCGCTGTGGACGATGCGATTTATCCTGCTTACCCTGTTTGTGATGAGTTTTGAAGGGCCATGGAGAGATTTGCTCAGGGCCAGTTGGGAAACACCACTGGCGACAATGATCATGCTGGTCACTCTTTGCGCAGTGGGTATCGCGGGTGCTTATGTTGCAAAAGCCGATATACGGGGTATTTCGGTCATGTCAGTGGTGCTGACAGTCATCATCGGGCTGGCAATAGCGCAGAGTGACAGCAGCACTGCGGAACTGTTTCAGCTGCTGGATAATATTGCGCTGGTGGTCGTGGGCATCTGGCTGGTGGTTCGTGGAATACGAGCGGGTGTCAGCCAGTATTTTTATGCAGGCGTCGCGACCATCATGTTGACCGGGTTACTGCGTTATATTGATCTGATCGGTGACTACATTGGCGCAGCAATCCTGTTCATTATCTTTGCGCTGATATTACTGTCTGCGGCAAGGTACTGGAAATCCCACTACACGGGTGAGGGCATGTCATGACGCCTCGCGCCACGATTACCGGGCTGGTGCTGGTGAGTGTGTTACAGATCGGGGTGCTCGGTTTTGAATACCTTGGTGCGGTATATCCGCTCTGGAGTGATGTTTCAGTCAAATTAAAGACGGTACCTGTGGATCCTCGCAGCCTGTTTCGCGGTAATTACGCACAGCTGCGATACGAGATCAGTCGGTTACCCATGGCGCTCTACCAGGGCAGCCGTCCGTTGCGGGAAAACGAGCGGGTTTATGTAACGCTGGAGAAGGGTGATGATGGTATTTTCACTGCCAGGGCGGTTCTGCTTGAACCCCCGGTAGAGGGCAGGTTTGTGCGTGGCAGGGTGAAAAGCCATTGGCGCAGCAAGGATGAAATTCATATCACATACGGTATCGAGGCCTTTTTTGCACCCAAACATGAAGCCCTTGCGCTGGAGCGAACAATACGTTCCGGTGCCTTTGCCGAGGTCGGCCTGGCCAGTAATGGCAAGGCCGCGCTGAAATCGGTTCATGTAGAATGAGGCCCATGCAGGATTTGCCACATTTCGCCACCATTCGTTACAGGTTTGCTGTTAGTCTTTGCAAATCAGAGTACTTGTCCGTGACATATGACTGACCGACTGATCAGCGCCGAAAACCGTGCCCCCGATGACGAGGCAGTTGACCGTGCCATACGCCCCAAACGGCTTGAGGAGTATGCCGGACAGCCGGCCGTATGTGAGCAGATGGAAATTTTTATTCAGGCGGCACGCCAGCGTTCGGAAGCACTCGACCATGTGCTGATATTCGGTCCACCGGGTCTGGGTAAAACCACGCTGGCGCATATTGTTGCCAATGAGATGGGCGTGAACCTGCGGCAGACCTCTGGCCCGGTGCTGGAACGGGCAGGCGATCTAGCGGCGCTGCTGACCAACCTGGAACCCAATGACGTTTTGTTTGTGGACGAAATACATCGCCTCAGCCCGATGGTGGAGGAGGTGCTTTACCCTGCTATGGAAGACTACCAGCTCGATATCATGATCGGCGAGGGCCCGGCGGCGAGGTCCATCAAGCTGGATATCCCGCCGTTTACCCTGGTTGGCGCGACGACCCGCGCAGGTTTGCTGACTTCGCCACTGAGAGACCGGTTCGGTATCGTGCAGCGCCTTGAGTTTTACGATCTGAATGACCTGACCTCGATCGTGTTGCGTTCTGGCAGGATACTGCACCTCGATATCGAGCAGCAGGGCGCATCCGAGATTGCAAAGCGATCGCGCGGCACCCCACGAATCGCCAATCGCCTGCTGCGACGTGTACGGGATTTTGCGCAGGTCAAATCCGATGGCGGAATCAGTGCAGAAATCGCCGATGCCGCACTGAATATGCTGCATGTGGACGCCAACGGTTTTGACATCATGGATCGCAAGTTACTTGAGACCATCGTGCAAAAGTTCGATGGCGGCCCGGTTGGGGTCGAGAGCCTGGCGGCAGCGATAGGCGAAGAGCGGGGAACCATCGAGGATGTACTGGAGCCCTACCTGATCCAGCAGGGTTTCCTGATGCGTACCCCACGTGGACGGATGGCGACCAGTCATGCCTGGACCTACCTGGGGTTGAAGGCGCCTAACCGGGTAGGAGCCGTGCAGCCGGAGCTGAGTGGTCTGGACAAAGATGTCGGTTAGCGGGGAATTTATCTTGCCGGTGCGCGTCTATTACGAGGACACTGACGCGGGTGGCGTGGTTTACCATGCCAGGTACCTCAATTACTTTGAACGTGGCCGGACCGAGTTGTTACGCTCACTCGGATTTGAACAGGACCGGTTGATGGATGAGGACGATACGTTGTTCGCGGTACGTTCCATGCACGTTGATTACTACAGGCCCGCGCGATTCAATGACGAGCTGGAAGTCCTGACCCGGATTGAACACATGAAGAGAGCGAGTGTGACGTTTATACAAACCATCCGCCGCAAGGGGCAGCAGGAAGTGTTGTGTCAACTTGAGGTGCTGGTAGCCTGCCTGCTGGCCTCAAGACTGAGACCGAAAGCCATACCCGTGAACATTAAACTCGCCATGGAGGGCGCAAGTGCAGGCTGATTTATCCATATTGCATTTACTATCCAATGCCAGCCTGCTGGTGCAGCTGGTCATGCTGCTGTTACTGGTGATGTCACTGGTTTCGTGGACCATGATTTTCAAGAAACGCGGTGACCTGAAAATGGCGGTGAAGAATGCCAACATGTTTGAGCGGCGATTCTGGGAAGATGATGACCTCAACCAGCTGTATGACAAAATCCACAAGCAGCGTTTCAAGGCCACGGGTCTATCCGGTATTTTTGAGGCAGGATTTGGAGAATTCATGCGTCTCAAGGAGCGGGGGCATCCACCGGAAATGGTTATGGCTGGTACCGAGCGCGCCATGCGGGTGGCGTTGTCCCGTGAAATCGATGCACTGGAAACACACCTGTCTTTTCTCGCGACCGTAGGCTCTACCAGCCCCTATATTGGCCTGTTCGGTACCGTGTGGGGCATCATGAATTCATTTCGTTCCCTGGCAGGATTGCAGACGGCGACCCTGGCGGCCGTTGCCCCCGGTATCGCAGAGGCCCTGATCGCCACGGCAATGGGTCTGTTCGCAGCAATTCCCGCGGTGGTTGCCTATAACCGGTTTTCCTATGACGTAGAACGTCTGACCAACCGTTACCATACTTTCATGGAAGAACTCTCCACTTTGCTGCAACGCCACGCCTCACATTAATGATCAAAATTCTCAGCTGTCTAGTTATGGTGTTAAAAATGCACTCAGCGTGCTCATTTAGTAACTGTAAACACCGCTGCTTTGGACATGATTTTCTCTTCTTGTGCGCACCTGAGAATTTTCTTTACCGGGAGGGTATGTGAGAACTCACCGCCACATCCGTAAAAAGCCCATGTCGGAAATCAACGTTGTGCCCTACATTGACGTCATGCTGGTGCTGCTGATTATCTTTATGGTAACCGCGCCGTTGTTGCAGCAGGGCATCGAGGTCGAGCTACCCAAGGCGGATGCGGTTCCGGTTGTGCATGACAGTAACGATGAAATCCTGGTGATTAATGTTGATAAGGATGGCAAGTTGTATTCACAGGTTGGTGAACGGCCCAAAGAACCTATTTCACTGGAAGAGCTGAAGGCGCAAATGCTCGTTTTCCAGCAGAGGAAACCCAATCAGCCCATTTATTTTGGTGGCGATGCCAATGCGAAATACGGTGATGTCATTCGATTCTTCGCGATTCTCAAGGAGATCGGCAAGGACAAGCTGTTTTTGATGACGGAGTCGCCGGAGCAGTAGGATGTTAAGCGGTTTCTGGAAGGCATTTAACAATGCGCGCGCCATTGTGCTGGCGGTGGTCCTGCATGTAGTGGTACTGGGTATCCTGGTGGTGAATATGGAATGGCTGGATGTCAAACCGGCATCGACACCAAAAGCCGCGCCCATCCAAACAGAGACGGTAGACCGAAAACTTATTGAAAAAGAACTGGCGCGCGTAGAGCAGGAAAAAAAAGCCAAAGAGGCGGAAGCCAAACGCAAGCAACAGGAGCTTGAGAAAGAGAAGAAGCAACTGGCGGAGCTGGAGAAGAAACGCAAACAGGAAGAGCAGCGTCTGCAGGAACTGCAGAAGAAGAAAAAGCTGGAGGCCAGGCAAAAGAAAGAGGCAGAAGCCAAGCGCAAGAAAGAGCTGGCGTTGAAGAAAAAGCGTGAGGAGGATGCCAGGAAGAAGGCTGAAGCCGAGGCCGTGAAAAAGAAAAAACTGGCCGAGCAGAAAGCAGCGGAAGAGCGCAAAAAGAAACAGGCCGCCGAAGCGAAAAAGAAACGTCAGGAAGAAGAGCGGCGTAAATTACAGAAGGAACGCGAGGAGGCCATGTTGCTGGCGTTGCAGGAAGAGGAAAACCAGACTCGTATCCAGCAGATTATCGGCTTGATCGCAGCCGACGTGCAGAATAACTGGCGTATACCGCCGACAGCCAGAAAGGGCATGCAGTGCAAAATGCTTATCCGGTTACTTCCCACTGGCGAGGTGCAGATGGTCCAGATTACCCAATCCAGTGGTGACAAGGCATTCGACCGCTCCGCTGAAGACGCGGTCTACCGGGCATCTCCCTTGCCGGTTTCCCTGTCATCGGCAGGCAGTCTGTTCAACAGTAACTTCAGGGAATTCAATTTTCTTTTTAACCCAAGAAATATCTAGCACATGAATAGAATTATATCGTTTTTACTACTTATGCTGTTTCTGACCGCCTCGATGGCAGAATCAAGAATCACTATTGAAATTACCGAGGGCACGGAGGGCACGGCACCGATTGCGGTAGTCCCTTTTGCCTGGCAGGGAGCCGGGCCACTGCCGCTCGATATTGCCGGGGTAATCGAGGCTGACCTGAAACGCAGTGGCCGGTTTTCAGCGCTGGACCGCAAGCAGATGTTGTCAAAGCCATCTTCCAGCATTGATGTCAATTTCAAGGACTGGCGCCTGCTGGGCACCGACCACCTGGTCATCGGCAAGATCCAGTCTACCAGCCGCGATCAATACCTGGTGCAGGTACAGCTGGTGGATGTACTGCGTGAAAAACAACTGGCCGGGTTTAATTACCCCGTACACAAATCCAGCATGCGTATGCTGGCGCACCAGATCAGCGACGTGATCTATGAAAAACTTACCGGCGAAAAGGGTGCTTTTAACACGCGTATCGCCTATATCACCTCGTCGGGGGGCAAGAAGCCTACCTATAACCTTTATGTCGCCGACTCCGACGGCTATAACGCCCAGTCCATCATGACATCAAAGGATCCGATCATGTCGCCGTCCTGGTCAGCGGACGGGCAGCACCTGGCCTACGTGTCATTTGAAAACCGTCGTTCGCAAATTTTTATCCAGGAAATACTGACCGGTAAGCGCCAGAGCATCAGCAGTTCTGCCGGTATCAACGGTGCCCCGGCCTGGTCCCCGGACGGTCGGCGCATGGCGATGACGCTATCCCACAAGGGCAACCCGGATATCTACATCTACGATATGGCCAGTAAGCGCTTCACTCAGCTGACGACCAATACAGCGATAGACACCGAACCGAGCTGGTCACCGGATGGCAGCCACATCCTGTTTACTTCTGATCGCGGAGGCAAGCCGCAGCTTTACAGGATACCTGTGCTGGGCGGTAAGCCATCGCGTATCACTTATGAAGGTGATTACAATGCACGCGGTATTTATTCACCTGACGGCAGGTATATCGCCATGGTGCATGGTCGCGATAAACGCTATCGCATAGCCTTGCTGGATCTGAGAACCGATCAGCTGTCCATTCTGACCGATGGTAATCTCGATGAGTCACCAAGCTTCGCACCGAACGGCAGAATTTTGCTGTACGCTACCGCACGTGGAGATACCGGTGTATTATCTGCGGTATCCGTTGACGGACGGAGTCAGCACAGATTGGTTTCCAAGGATGGTGATGTCAGGGAGCCGGCCTGGTCACCCTATAATTAAATTCCATAAATAAAAAATACAGCATTTGACGACCACAGGAGATGATAACGATGGGTAAATTCATGAAAATCCTGATTACGATGATGATGGTTATCGCCCTGTCAGCGTGCAGCAGTCAGGATGTCAAGGACGATACCAGTGCAGGCGTAGAAGATCAGACCGGTGATGCCAGCGGCACCACCAGTGGTGTAACCACCTCCGGCGTTGACCGTCTCGGTGAAATTAATGGCATCGCAATTGACCAGGATGGCAGCCCGGATTATGTCCGCACGATTTATTTTGAATACGACAGCAGTGAAGTACGTAGTGAGTTCATCCCCCTGATTAATGCTCATGCACAGCTGCTTGCTTCAGACAGCAGTCGTCGCGTAGTGCTCGAAGGGCATGCCGATGAGCGTGGCTCGCGGGAATACAATATTGCACTGGGTGAGCGCAGGGCGATCTCGGTCAGACGCCTGTTGCTGGGTAGCGGTGCACGCAGTGAGCAGATTCGTATGCTCAGTTATGGTGAAGAGAAGCCGGCTGTGATCGGCCACGATGAAAATGCCTGGTCAAAGAATCGTCGCGTCGAAGTCCGTTACGAATAATTAATTACTGTTTGGTGTTGTTGAATGATGCGTTACTTGATTGTTTCTCTGTTGTTTCTGCCCGCGACCGTTCTTGCCCAGCAAAATAACCAGATGCTGGAAGTTTTGCAGCAACTGACCAGGCTTGAGTCTGAGGTCAGGCAGTTAAGGGGGGAAGTAGAACGGCTTACCTATGAAAACAAGCGGCTCAAGAGTCAGCAGAATGATCTGTATACCGATCTCGATCAACGCCTGCGCAGCCTGCAGGCTGGCGGCACAGGCTCCACCGGCATGCAGACTTCAGCACCGATGGCACCAGACCAGCTGGCGATTGAGCCAGTGGTCAGCCAGCCTGTGCAGACCCCGGGAGCCCGGGCTGTTTCACCGATGATGACGGAATCCCCGGCATCCGCACCGGTCACAGCGGATGGGACCATGGCATCGATAACGCCTTCAGCTACAGTGCCACAGCAGATTGTTCAGCCCGCGCTGCCTATTGATCCCGCCCAGGAACAGGCCGATTACAAAAATGCATTCAACCTGCTGAAAGTGGGTAAGTACGATGAAGCGATCGTTGCCTACAGCGACTTTCTGCGTAAGTATCCTTCCAGCAGTTACGCCGCCAATGCCCAGTACTGGCTGGGTGAAGCCAATTATGTCCGCAGGCAGTTCCCGGTTGCCATCGAGGAATTTCAGAAAGTCGTGATGCGGTATCCGGACTCACGCAAGCTGCCTGACGCCATGCTCAAGATTGGCTACATACATTACGAACTCAAGCAATCCGATGATGCCCGGCGAGTGCTGACCGAGTTGACACAAAAATTTCCGGGAACCACGGCTGCAAGACTGGCGGATAATCGGCTTCAAAGAATGAAGCTCGAGGGTCGCTAGCCTAAAAGCGTCTCAGATGATTTAGCCTCGTCTATCGTCCATCTGCGGCACTTTTCCCACAAGTAGAAATGTCCAGTCGTAAATCATTAAAGATCACCGAAATTTTTTATTCCCTGCAGGGGGAGGCGGGTGATGTTGGCTGGCCGACGGTATTTGTCCGCCTGACAGGTTGCCCTTTACGCTGTAGTTACTGCGACACTGAATACGCCTTTACCGGCGGTTCAATGATGACGCTGGATCATATTCTCGGTCAGGTCAGGCGATATAACTGCCGGCATGTGTGCGTTACCGGTGGTGAGCCACTGGCGCAGAAATCATGTTCAGAGCTGCTCACACGGCTATGCGATGCAGGCTACCTGGTTTCACTGGAAACCAGCGGGGCAATGGATATATCGAATGTTGATGCCCGGGTGTCACGCGTGATCGACATGAAAACCCCGGGGTCCGGTGAGCATGACCGCAACCTGCTCGATAACCTGGATCATTTGCAGTTTCAGGATCAGGTTAAATTTGTGATTGCCGGTAGACAGGATTACGAGTGGTCACGCGACATGCTACGGCAGTTCGATCTGGCCAGTCGCTGTGATGTTCTGTTTTCGCCCTGTGTTCCCGACCAGTCGGCCACCGAGCTGGCTGACTGGATTTTGCAGGATCAGCTGCCGGTTCGCTTCCAGGTGCAATTGCATAAAATACTCTGGGGCGATACTCCGGGTAAATGATGTCTGCAGAGAATACAAAAGCGGTGGTACTGCTGTCAGGTGGCCTGGATTCGGTCACGACCCTGGCGATTGCCCAGGCGCAGGGCTACGAATGTTTCGCGCTGAGCTTTTCATACGGGCAAAGGCACGACGCTGAACTGGGTGCAGCCAGTAAAATAGCGCAGCAGTACCAGGTCAGTGAACATCTTGTGCTGAATATCGACCTGGGTCGTATGGGCGGGTCGGCGTTAACCGATACCTCAATAGATGTTCCTCGACAGCAGGGTTCAGGGATACCGGTTACCTACGTCCCGGCGCGCAACACGGTATTCCTGTCTTACGCGCTGGCGTGGGCAGAGGTATTGAATGCTGAAGCTATTTTCATCGGTGTTAACGCCGTAGACTATTCGGGCTACCCGGATTGCCGCCCTGAATATATCGAGGCGTTTCAGACCATGGCCAGGTTGGCTACCAGGGCAGGCGTTGAAGGTCAGACCATTTCCATAAAGACCCCGCTCATTCATCTGAGCAAGGCGCAGATTATCAAGAAGGGTACTGAGCTCGGTGTGGATTATGCGTCCACGGTCTCATGCTACCAGGCAGATGATCAGGGACAGGCCTGTGGGGAATGCGAGTCCTGTCGCTTGCGTAAGGCGGGTTTTGCCGCTGCCGGCATCACAGACCCCACGCGGTATTGCCAGTAATCCGGGCCATTTGGGCCTGGCTGCACGCCATGGCCCGCTCGCAGGGCGGCTGCTCCCATATGTGCTGTTTGCGCAATTTTCCGTTATATTTCCCAAATAACTATATAAACGAACAACACCTGCGGGGGAGTAAGCATGAATTTTGAATCTTTTGTCCAGGCGCACAGTTTTTTTATCTGGTCCGGATTTGTGATCGCCTTCATCATGGGCGCAGTCGTCAACAAAACCAATTTTTGCACCATGGGCGCGGTATCCGACATGGTGAATATGGGCGATGCCGGTCGCTTTCGTGCCTGGATGCTTGCGATTTCGATCGCAATTGTTGGCGTGACCCTGCTTGAGGCGATGAGTATGGCAACGCCCGGCCAATCATTCCCGCCCTACCGTGGCGGACAGCTCATCTGGGCAGAAAATATACTGGGCGGTTTATTGTTTGGTATCGGCATGACCCTGGGCAGTGGTTGCGGTAACAAGAACCTGATCCGCGCAGGCGCAGGCAATATCAAATCATTCATGGTGCTGGCGGTCATTGGTGTGATCGCTTACTTCATGGTGAACCCGTTTCCTGATAGTGATGCAACACTCATGTCCCTGCTGTTTTATGACTGGATACGCCCGCTGGCGGTGGATGTTGGCGCCAGCCAGGACCTGGGAGCTTTGCTCTCCCGCGAAAGTGCCTCTACTTTCCGCATGGTGATTGGTGGGGTGATCGCGCTGGCGTTACTGGTCTATATATTCCGGTCTGCCGAGTACAGGAGTTCTTTCGATAATATCCTCAGCGGGTTGGTCGTTGGTGTCTCAGTGGTTGCGGCCTGGTACATCACCAGTAATGTGGTATTCACCATCGATGAAGATACCTACAAGTTACAACAATATGTTCAGGAATGGGAGTTTCTGGCGGACAGCAATGAAGGTAAGCCCGCAGATACCCGGTCACTGGCAGCCCAGTCCTACACCTTCATTAACCCGGTTGGCCAGCTGGTTGGCTACCTCGGCGCGGGATTCGACAAGGCAATGCTGACGTTTGGCTTACTGGCGGCATTGGGCGTCATGGCCGGCTCATTCTTCTGGTCAATCGTGAGCAAGTCTTTTCGTATTGAATGGTTCGCTTCACTGGGCGACTTTGTCAATCACTTCATCGGCGCCATTCTGATGGGATTTGGCGGCACACTTGCGCTTGGCTGCACGATTGGCCAGGGCATTACGGGGGTATCGACCCTGGCCCTTGGGTCTTTCATGACGCTGATCGCGATCATATTTGGCAGCGCCATGACGATGAAAATCCAGTTGTACAAGATGGTCTACGACGATGCCAGCTTCTTTTCGTCGCTGGTGACCGGGCTGGCCGACCTGAAGTTGCTGCCGTCGTCACTGCGTAAACACGATCCTGTCTAGTGTGATGAGGCAGCCAAATTCCCATATTCGGGTGATACCGGACTTGCGAATCTGCCCTAAATCATTAAACTGCGCCTGCCCGCGGTGCTGCCCGCGGGCATTTTATTTGGGGCGTTAGCTCAGTCGGTAGAGCAGCTGACTTTTAATCAGTTGGTC
>JBFFRZ010000047.1:0-12907 GCA_041572715.1 Gammaproteobacteria bacterium | reverse complement strand
TAAAGAAGAACGTGGCAACAAGGGTGCCGCTTTAACGACTTTCATCAGCCTCGCCGGGCGCTACCTGGTGATGATGCCCAACAATCCCCGTGCCGGAGGAGTCTCCCGACGCATCGAGGGGGAAGAAAGAGACCAGATCAGGGATGCGCTGAGTCAGCTGCAGATGCCCGAAGGCTCCGGTGTCATTGTCAGAACCGCAGGCGTTGGCCGCAGCGCTGAAGAATTACAGTGGGACCTGGACTACCTGATTCAGGTCTGGAATGCCATCGATAAGGCCGCCAATGAAAAACCCGCTCCGTTCCTGGTTTACCAGGACAGCAATATCATCATTCGCGCACTGCGAGATAACTTTCGCAAGGATATCGGTGAAATTCTCATCGACTCACCGGATATCTACGAGGAAGCCAGGGATTTTGTCCAGCAGGTCATGCCCCATAACCTGGAAAAGCTCAAACTCTACAAGGAAGAGATTCCACTCTTTAACCGCTATCAGATAGAAAGCCAGATCGAAAGCGCATTCAGGCGTGAAGTTCGTCTGCCCTCCGGCGGCGAGATCGTCATCGATCATACCGAGGCCATGATTGCCATCGATATCAACTCAGGCCGGGCCACTAAAGGTAGCGATATTGAAGAAACTGCGCTCAATACCAACCTCGAATCCGCCGATGAAATTGCCCGTCAGTTAAGATTAAGGGACAGTGGCGGTCTCGTCGTGATCGATTTTATCGACATGAGCGCGAACCGCAATCAGCGTGCTGTGGAAGATCGCCTGCGCAAGGCGCTGGCAATGGACAAGGCAAGGACACAGGTTGGAAAAATCTCCCGTTTTGGCCTGCTGGAAATGTCACGCCAGCGATTACGTTCATCACTGGGGGAATCGAGTTATCACACCTGTCCCAGATGTAATGGCCAGGGAACTATCCGCAGCGTTGAGTCACTCGCCCTTGCTATTCTGAGACTGATTGAGGAAGAGGCCATGAAGGAAGGTACCGGGCGTGTTGTGGCCCAGGTGCCGGTTAGTATCGCCACCTTTTTACTCAATGAAAAACGCCGCGCCATTGCTTTGCTCGAGGGACGTCACAACACAGAAATCCTGCTGGTACCGAACGTTACCCTTGACACTCCCCGTTATGAGATCAGCCGTGAACGTGAAGATGAAAGCGCGGTGAATACCGCGCGCAGCTATGCACAGGCAAGTGATTTCTCGGATGTTGATGAAGCATTAACATCCGAAGAAGAAGTCATCGCGGTAGCCAAGCCAGCCGTCAGGAGTGTCAAGCCAGCTGCACCGGCACCCGAGCGTGTGCTGCAGCAGCCCGCACCATCCAGTGAAAAGGAAGAATCGCCCGGTCTGATCAAGCGTCTTTTCAGTGGCATATTTGGCGAAGAGAAAAAGGAGGAGGAACCTGAGAAAGCACTTCAGAAACCAGTTGCCCAGAACAGAAATCGAAACAGAAACCGGAATCGAAATCGTAGCCGGCGTCCAAGTACGGGCAGTAGTGAAGCGAAAACCACGCGCGGTGCTGGCAAGGGCACCCAAGCCCAACGCGGCAAGAGCACTGGAGACCGCCAAAAGAAAAGCACGAAGGAAAATAAAAGTACGGAACCTGCAGCAACCACTGATGACGCCACTGCAGAAAACAAAAAAGAAACGGATAACAAGCCTAAAACAGGGCAACGCCGTGGCAGAAGACGTGGGCAGAGAAAACCGGCCGCTTCAAAAGATACAGCACAAACTTCAGTCTCCCCGGATACCGGCAAACCTGCAGGCGGGGAGCAGAAGCAGTCCGACGAAAAGTCACAACGAGGTATATCTGGCAGTGTTGAAGGCAATGTCAAAACCCCTCAACAACAAAAGGAATCCACTGCCGAAACCAGGCCTGCAGTTTCCGATGCCAAACCGGCAGAGAAGAAAAAACCCGAGGCCGTGGCTGACAACTAACCAGCGAGAAAATTTAAGCAGGGGCGTGCCTGTCACGTCCCGGTTGAATGCTAGAGGCCATGCCTCCTGATAATCTCATCCAGCAGACCGCGAGAACCCTCAGCGACCAGGTCAAACACGTGATCAAATCCGCCCGGCCCACCGTAATACGGGTCAGGCACCTCGCGCAGGGAAGCTGCTGGCGCAAAGTCCAGAAACATATGCAGCTTGTCCCTGTATACAGCGGGACAAGCTGATTCGAGTATCGAGTAATTGTCGTCATCCATAGCAAGAATGTAATCGAAATTCTCAAAGTCGGAAGTCTTGACTTTCTGTGCCCGCAAATCGGACAAGTCTATCCCCCTACCCCGAGCTGTGTGCTGCGCTCTCTGATCCGGCGATTCCCCAACGTGATAGGCATGCGTGCCGGACGACTCGATGTAGATGTGTTTCGTGAAGCCCTCATCATGTACCAGTTTACGAAATACACCATGAGCAGTAGGCGAACGACAGATATTGCCCATACAGACGAACATAACCTTGACCATGTAAACTTTCCTTTTCGAATAAGCTCGATTGTATTTAATCCTGCATCAAAGTTTAAGCAGTAACAGGACTCGTATGACTTGCCTCATGCCATACCTGTGGGACAATACGCAGCCCTTGCCAAGCAGAGCAGATTTCATTAGATGACCAGCGCATTTCGTATTCCGCAACTGGATCTTTCATCACGCCGCCACTATCGCTGGGGCCAACTTTATGGCTGCAGTTACGGCCTGGCAGTGCGGAAAGCCGCCCTGTCCGTCGATTCCCCTATACTGGTGCTGGTCTCCGGTAACCAGATGGTGGATGAACTGCTGGAACAGCTGCATTTTTTCGAAGAGTCCGAACCCCTGCCCATACTGTCTTTTCCGGATTGGGAAACGCTGCCATACGACATTTTCTCGCCGCACCAGGACATCGTTTCTCAGCGTCTCGAAGCATTGTATACCTTGCCAGGCTTAAAACACGGTCTGGTTATTACCACTACGGCGACAGCAATGCAGCGTATTGCGCCCATGGAATATGTACAGTCAAAGGCCCTTGTTCTGAACAAGGGGGAACGCCTTGACCTCGACAATTTCAGATTGCAGCTTGATGCTGCGGGCTACTATAGCGTTCCCAAAGTGAGCGAACACGGTGAGTTTGCCGTACGGGGTTCCCTGATTGATCTGTTTCCCACCGGCAATGAAAAGCCATTCAGGATTGATCTTTTTGATGATGAAATAGAATCCATCAAGATATTCGATCCCGAAACCCAGATTTCGATCGAAGAGACTGATTCCATTCGCCTGTTACCCGCACGGGAGTACCCGCTTGATGAAGATGGTATAGCGCGTTTTCGACAGGGCTTCCGTCGGGAATTTGAAGGCAATCCGAAAGATTGCCCGATCTATAACGATATCAGCGACGGGCTGAGCAGTAGTGGTGCCGAATACTATCTACCGCTGTTTTTCGAAAAAACAGCAACGCTGTTTGATTACCTGCCCGACAACATTACCATCATGTCACTGGACGATGCGTTATCGGAAAGTGAATCCTATTTCGGTCAAGTTCTTGAGCGTTTTGAAGTTCATCGACACGACCCTGAGCGCCCTATTCTGGATCCATTGCGTATATTTCTCACGCCTGATGAATTTGCCAATGCCTGTCACCCGCTTAACAGAATCGATCTTCAACATTACACGCATGAACAAGAAAACAGGCTAACCGCCAACTTTGCAACCAGTGCCGTACCCGATGTAAAGATAAATGCCAGGGCAACAGATCCGGCCTTTTCCCTCAAACAGTTCATAAAGACTTTCGACGGGAACATCCTGCTGACTGCCGAAAGCGCGGGACAAAGAGAGATGCTGCTGGAACTGTTGAATGGCTTCGGTATCCGGCCAGTCGTTAAAAAGACCTGGCAGGAGTTCTCCAACAATCCTGAAAAATTATGTCTTACCGTTGCACCATTCAGTGACGGGGTGCTATTCAATGCCCAGTCAACGGCCATCGTCACTGACCAGCAGATACTCGGGCAACGTTCACGGCAGCTTTCATCGAGACGCAGGCAGCGCCAGGCAGAATCTGTATTTAATGATCTGGGAGAGTTGCGCATAGGCTCGCCCGTGGTACATGAGGAACAGGGTGTTGGTCGCTACCTTGGTTTACAGACCCTGCATGTCAATGACTACGCGGAAGAGTTTCTGGCGCTGGAATACGCAGACAGCGACAAGCTGTACGTACCGGTCACTTCCCTGCATCTGATAAATCGCTATACCGGCGGTCCCGAAGAATCGGCCCCCTTGCATCGCCTCGGTAGCGAGCAATGGCAGAAAATCAAACGCAAGGCCAGGGAAAAAATACGTGATGTTGCGGCAGAGTTGCTTGAAATCTATGCGCGACGCGCAGCCAAACCTGGCTATGCCTATCCTTTCGATGCAGTGGAATACGAGGCCTTTGCAGACAGTTTCCCGTTTGAAGAAACGGAAGACCAGCATGATGCGATACAGTCCGTAATAGAAGACATGAGAGCCCCCAGGCCCATGGATCGGGTCATCTGTGGTGATGTCGGATTTGGCAAGACCGAGGTCGCGATGCGAGCGGCCTTTATCGCAGCGCAGTCAGGTAGACAGGTCGCAATTCTCTCACCAACGACCCTGCTTACCCAGCAACATTCTCAGAACTTCAGCGACCGTTTCGCTGACTGGCCGATCAAGATTGATGTACTGTCACGCTTCCGCAGTAAAAAGGAAACAGACCATACCCTGGCGCTTCTCGCAAATGGAAAGATAGACATCATTATCGGCACACACAAACTTCTGCAAAAAGATGTGCAGTTCAAAAACCTTGGCCTGTTGATTATCGACGAGGAACATCGCTTTGGCGTACGCCAGAAAGAGCAGTTAAAGAAAATGCGCAGCGAGATCGACATGCTGACGCTGACTGCAACACCGATACCGAGAACGCTCAACATGTCGCTATCAGGACTTAGGGATCTTTCCATTATTGCCACGCCGCCGATGCAGCGCCTGTCAGTGAAAACCTTTGTCAACGAATGGCGTGACATCACGGTACAGGAAGCCTGCTTTCGTGAGATCAAGCGCGGCGGACAGGTGTACTTCCTGCACAACGAAGTGAACACTATTGAAAGAATGGCCGATGACCTGCGTAAACTGGTTCCGCAGGCACGCATAGAAGTTGCACACGGACAAATGAGAGAACGTGAACTCGAGAATGTAATGCTGGACTTCTATCACCGGAAGTTCAACATACTGGTCTGCTCCACCATTATTGAGAGCGGGATCGATGTGCCAACGGCAAACACGATTCTGATGAACCGTGCGGATAAACTCGGCCTGGCGCAGCTACACCAGTTACGCGGTCGTGTCGGTCGTTCGCACCACCAGGCCTATGCATACCTGATCGTGCCACCACGAAAAGCCATGTCCGCCGACGCCATCAAGCGTGTTGAGGCAGTCGAGTCACTGGAAGACCTTGGTGCCGGCTTCTCACTGGCCAGTCATGACCTGGAGATCAGAGGATCCGGTGAATTGCTGGGTGAAGGGCAAAGTGGTCAAATTTCAGAGATTGGATTTACCCTGTACACCGATTTACTCAACCGGGCAGTGGCAGAACTGAAATCTGGCAAGGCCCTGGATTCGACTGAATCACAGAACACAGGCCCTGAAATCGAGTTACACATACCCGCCCTGCTGCCCGATGACTACGTTCCCGATGTCCATATGCGCCTGGTGCTCTACAAGCGTATTGCAAGCGCCATCGATGACATGGCAACCAGGGATCTGCAGGTAGAACTGATCGACCGGTTTGGTATCCTGCCAGACGCAGTGAAAAACCTGTTCGCCATCAACGGTCTCAAACGCAAGGCCAGGGCGATCGGTATCAGCAAGATATCAGCCAATGATAGTGGCGGACGTATTGTATTCCTCGACCAGCCCGATATCGATCCCATGGTCGTGATCAACCTGATCCAGCAGGCACCACAAACCTATCAGTTTGATGGCAAAAATACCCTGCGCTTCTCGATTGAAACCGCTTATGCAGAAGAACGCATTCGCTGCATTGGCCAATTGCTGGAAGCACTAACCGCAAAAAAGGCTGCTTAAGCTTTGGCATTCGGGCAAAATACAGGCATGAAACTCATCCCTGTACTGGCAGCATTTTTGCTGTTCCCCGGCAGCGTCTTTGCAAGTCGCTGGTATAACGTCGAGGTGATTATTTTTGCCTACACATCAGACAGCGGTGTTCAGGAGGAACAGTGGCCACTCGACCCGGGGGCACCGGATGTTGCAAATTCGGTATCCCTTATCACACCTGATGATACGGGCGAAAGGCTACCTGGTCAGATGCTCGAGTTTGAAACAATACCCTTCAACAGCCTTGCCGATCCGCTGCGGAAACTACAGCGTTCAAGCCGTTATCGGGTAATTTACGCGCGCGCCTGGCGGCTACCTGACCTGCCCAGTCATCGCGCGCCACCAGTCAGAATAAGAGCCGGAAAACGTTACACACCTTCAGGTGAAATTGCCCCGTTTGTGCCTGTGGCCGGCGACCCTGGCAGCCAGGGCGCAATGGCTGTAATGGATGACTCTCTTTATGAGATCGATGGACGCATCAAGATTTCGCTGAGTAAATTTCTTGATGTGGATACTGACCTGCTGTACCGCCGTTATGTCACGCTACCTGATGCCAATGGCTTGCCGGTAAATGAATTCAGACAGTTCCGCCTGGCTGAATTCAGGCGCATGAAAAGCAATACTATCCACTATCTTGACCACCCTTTGTTCGGGATGGTTATTGGCATCGATCGGCTTCAAACAGAAACAGAACAGGATTTTGATATGCCGCAACCAAAACAAGCGAGCGAAATCAATCAGTAGTGCTCGCGGGCTCAACCAGCCCTTCGATGGTTGCATCAATCACTCTGCGCACCTTCAACATGGCTGAAGCCAGCGTGCCCCGTATCTGTTCAAGCGTAATCTGGCCCTCACCTCGCCCGGCGGCCTTGTTTGCGACCACGTTGATTGAGGCGTAACACAACTCGAGTTCTCTCGCGAGTGCGGCCTCAGGCATGCCAGTCATTCCTACGACAGTGCATCCATCACGCTCAAGGCGGTCTATTTCTGCAGCAGTTTCAAGCCGTGGTCCCTGCACGGCGCCATAGACGCCATGGTTTACTGTCTGGATGTTGGCGACTGAAGCGCCCCTGCAAATCAACTCTCTGAGTTCCGTGCAATAGGGTTCTGTGAAGTCTATATGCGTGACATAGGCGAGATCTTCCTCGAAATAAGTATGCTGACGGGCCCACGTGTAATCGATGATCTGATGCGGGATAACGAGTGCGCCCGGCTCCAGGTCATTGGTAATTCCACCCACGGCAGCAACGGCAATAACATGTGACACCTCGGCATGTTTCATCGCCCAGATATTTGCACGGTAGTTAACCTTGTGCGGCGGGATGGTATGACCATATCCATGTCGTGCAAAAAATACGACCTCATGTCCACTGAAGGTACCGTAGGTTAGTGGTCCCGAGGGCTCACCATATGGTGTGCGGATCATTTCTTTCTGTGTGATTGTCAGACCGTTCAGCGATGTCAGACCGGTCCCGCCAATAATTGCCAAGCGATTCATTCAGGAGCCTCCCTGGCTCTTTACGGCGTAGATTCCGCGTAAATTACGATGGTAGCCTTTATAGTCCATTCCACAACCAAAGACATAGCGGTCCTCGACCTCTACGCCAATATAATCGGCAAATACATTATCAATACGCCGATCATGTTGCTTGACGGCCAGGATCAGTGATTTCACATCACTGGCCCCGGCATTGATGCAGGCCTGCTGGATTGCCTTCAGTGTAATCCCTATGTCCAGAATATCATCAACGATGAGCACCTGGCGTCCCTTGACCTTGTCAACCGGGAAATGAATCCATTCAATCTGGCCGCCTTGCAGCTCGTCCTGGTATCGCGTGGCATGTACATAATCCAGTTGCAAGGGAAAATCCACACGCTGAAGAATTTCAGCAGTAAGAAACAGCCCGCCATTCATTACGCACAATATCAATGGATTGGACATCCCGAGCTCACCCTGCAATCGTGCCGCCAGGCGCTGATATACGGGTTCAAGTTGTTCCGCGGACCACAGGCAGTCGGCCTGTTTTTTTACTTTAATTATTTCTTCTATCATACTGTTTTAATTTATTTTTTTATTCCGATTAACGTCTGTCTTCTACAACCTCTTACACGCGACTTCAGTTGAACGCGCGTTAGTGAGTCTATAGTATCGCGAGCAGTAACCGCTTTCTTGATCCTGGTAAACATTTCATGATTATTGCCGGTCCCTTCATCCGGATATCCCTGTGCGCCCTTTTATGTCTCTGGTCTGTGACACCGTCCTTCGCTGCGTGGCAATCACCCGAAACAGTTGAAGGTACCAAGAGTACTGATACCTTCGAGGCCAGGCAGCATTTTGATCATGGCCTGCTATTTATCGATGTTCGTAGTGAATATTACTATAACAAACGATATATCCCCGAGGCGCATCACCTCGACCTGAAAAAGAATTTTACCCCGGACAAACTAAAAAAGATCATCGGGCAAAACGAGCCGGCTATGATCTATTGTAATGGTGTGCACTGCAGCCTGGGCTACCGCGCTTCAACCAAAGCAGTAGCATGGGGTCTCACCAGTGTCCTCTATTACCGGGACGGTTTTCGTGCCTGGCAAAAAGCCAGTCCGGTAGCAGTCAGCTAGTCCTTGGGCCAGAAAAAATAAGTCCTGGCACGTCAATGCTAATAAAACCGATTGCTATTGTAAGATCTCCCTACAAGCAAAGATTTGGTATCCCGCGACAACCAGGACTGGTCAATGCCAAAGGGAGTGTGGTCATGCTGCCAGGCTTTGATGATCCCGTGATGCTTGATGGCCTGCAGGAATTTTCACATGTATGGATCACTTTTGCTTTCCATGCAAATCTGCAGCAGGGCTGGAAGAAAAAAGTAAAACCACCCAGGCTGGGTGGCAGGAAACAGGTTGGCGTATTTGCCAGCCGCTCTCCCCACCGCCCCAACTTTCTTTGCCTGTCTGTACTCAAGCTGGAAGCGATTCACACCAGCAAACCAGTTAGTCTGTCTGTATCCGGCATCGACCTGCTGGATGACACACCAGTATTTGATATCAAACCTTATGTCGCTTATTCCGATTCGATCGGTAGTGCCCGCAGTGGTTTTGCTCAAGCGGCGCCTGAAACGGTTCAGAATGTGACTTTTAGCGACGAGGTTCTGACCCTGCTTTCCACCCGGCTCAATGGCGAAGAAGACCGGCAGTTGATCCATGATGTACTGGCGCAGGATCCGCGCCCGGCCTACAAGACCACCCGGGTTACCGAGCGTAACTTCGGCATGTTGCTGGGTGATTACGAGATCAAATGGAAAATTGAGGGTCAAACCACACAGGTCGTGGAACTGAAGATAGTCGAGTAAACCAGTATCAGGCGGGCCATCCAGTTACCACTGCCATGCAATTCACTACCGCTTTTTCAGGTATTGGTGTACGGTACGTAGGTTAGAACAGACTAGTAGTGAAGACACAACAATTACACATCATATGGGTATGAACTCACATGGTAATGCACTTCCGGAAGGATACCAGCTGCTCTGGTACCGTATTGGCCGTGTTCTTGGTCAGGGCGGCTTTGGAATTACCTATGAAGCCTTTGATACCAACCTGGAAAAACCGGTAGCCATAAAGGAATACCTGCCCTCTGAGTTTGCTGTCAGGGAAGCTGATACTACTGTTCGGCCTTTTACTGAAGACCGTAAAAAGATGTTTGACTGGGGCCTTGATCGTTTCCTCCAGGAGGCGCGCACACTCGCCAAATTCCATCATCCGAACATCGTCCTTGTGCACAACGTGTTCGAGAAAAACGGCACGGCCTACATGGCCATGCAATATGAGCAGGGTGAATCACTCGGCCAGCTATTCAGACTCGGCAGACTGGGTAACGAAGCAGAATTGATGGGAATCGCCCTGCCATTACTCGATGGCATCGAACATATGCATGATGCGGGATTCATTCATCGTGATATCAAGCCGCCCAATATCTACGTTCGACTTGATGGCACACCGGTATTACTGGACTTTGGTTCGGCGCGTTTCGCAATTGGTGGAGAAACAAAAGCGCTAACCAGCCTGGTCAGCCCCGGGTTTGCGCCCTATGAGCAATATCATAATGAATCCGGTAAACAGGGGCCCTGGACGGATATCTATGGTCTGGGTGCAACACTCTATGCCGGCATCAATCGCGGCCGCGGTCCACTGGACGCCATTGTGCGTGGTCATGCACGTATTGAAGGCAAACCGGATCCGTTGCAACCGGCCAGCGAAATCGGCAAAGAGGATTACTCGGATAAATTCCTGCATGCAATTGATGCTGCGCTAGGCTTCACACCAGAAGAAAGACCCGCCAGCGTCAGCGAATGGAGGGCAATGTTTCCCTTACCTGATGAACTGCCGACGATCTCCAGACCCCGGCCAATCCCCGAGGCCGATATTCCTACCGTTATCAGGCAGGATGCCCCTGCCCCATCCAAAGGCCCAAAACCCAAGTACTGGACATGGCTTGCCGGAATATTCACTTTTGCAATTATTGCTTTCCTTGCCGCTTACCTGCTATTTGACCAGACAGTGACCAGTGACTTACCTGGTGAAAGCCAGGTTAGCGAAGCAGATCAACAACAGCGCCTGGTAGAACAAGCCGTACAGCGGGCACTGCAGGCCGAGGCAGAACAGCGCGAGCAACAAGAAGAACAAGCCCGTCTTGCCCGAGAAGCAGAAACTCAAAAAGCGAAGCAGGAACAGGAGCGCATTGCCATCGAGCGTGCGCGCCTGGAATCAGAACGCCAACTGGAAGCGCAAAAACGTGCTGTTGTGGACAGGCGTGAAAAAATTGACGCTTTGCTTGACGAAGCAGACAAGGCCATGGCGGCTGCTCGTTTAACCAGCCCCGCTGGAGATAACGCAATGGACTATTTCCAGTCAGTATTGCAGCTGGACGGTAGTAATATCGAAGCAAAAAAGGGTATTGGACAAATCGTGACACGCTACCTGGCGATGGCCAAAAGTGTTGCTGGAAAACAGGAATGGGATAAAGCCGATATATATCTCGCTAAAGCAGATGCAATTGACCCCGGCGGGGACTCAGTTCTCGCTACAAGAACAGAAATAACACGGCAACGCACAGCAGCTGAGAAACAACTGAAACAACAACAGGAACTTGAGCAACAGCGTCTCGCAGAAATCGAACGCAAACGCCTTGAGGAAGAACAAAGAATGTTGGATCAGAAAGCGGCATTGGAAAGTACTCTGCGCATTGCAGTAGTAACCTTTGGCGAGTTGCCAAACAAATCAGCTGATGTAATGTCTGAAAAGTTAAAATATGTTGTTATGAAAAATTACCTAGAAATAAGGAGCAGCAACACGATAGTAGTATCAGCTGCGATTGAAAACGATCGCAGCTACTTCAATCAAGGTCAATTTGTCAATAATAGTTCCAGACTGTGCAACAGTCACTCGGTTGACAAGATACTTGGCCTCTATTTTGTCAAGACTTATCGAGGGCCATCAGGGGAGTTCACTTTCACAGGATTTGACTGTGGGACAAAGCAGCCTCTGAGGAAGACCTATGATATCGAGTTCGACAAAACCAATCGCACCTGGAAGCATGAGTGGAAAAGGGTTTTCACTACCTTCGCCAATGAAACCGGCTTCTTCAACAAGAAGAATTGATTGCAGTAGTTTGCATGCTCGCCAAAAATAAGAATTTATGCAGAGAAGTTATAATTTTATCAATAGGTTGCGTAATTAATATAATATTATGCTATAACTTAGCAGCGGCGCACCCTATTAAAGACCAGGTTGTATTGTATGATTGAGTGGGGCATGGCCTATATTCCACTTACACACCGTTGGACTCCAGTAAATACACATTCAGATATTTTGGCTTGTAGAATAATGAGAATTACACTAACAAGGCTCACAGCCGCCAAGCAATAACCCATGGATGTCGATGACACAGAAGTAAACCCTGATGTGCCCAAGCGGCGCACGGATAAAGACCCGGTTGAGGTCACCCGGAAGAATATTCCGCGAAAATGGCCATTCCGGCATGACGATGTTGTCGATGGCAAGGCCGTGTTCGACGGGTATATCATTCATGCCAAATTGGGCGGCGGCGGCATGTCTACCGTTTTCCTTGCGCAGAAGCAGGATACCAACACCAGGGTCGCCTTGAAGCTGTTGCATGGCGACCTGCAGCAGCAGGATGTCATGCTGGAACGATTCAAACAGGAATACTCCATCATCAAGCAGGTCAATCACCCGAACATCGTGACTGCATACGACCAGGGCCTGACGAAAAATAATGCCTATATGACACTGGAGGTGCTGAGCAACAAGGATCTCAAATATCGTAATTCAAGCGGCCTTACCTCAGAACAAATATTCTCGTATTCAAAGCAGATCCTGGCCGGCCTGATGCATCTTGCCAATGAAGGGATCGTACATCGCGATCTGAAGCCCACCAATATCCTGTTCCGCGATAACAATACCCCGGTCATCACTGATTTCGGCGTGGCAAAAAGAATTGAGCTAAACCAGGGTGAAATGGGCCTGACCCAGTCCGGGCTGATTGTCGGGACCATGACCTACGCCAGTCCCGAGCAACTCAAGTCGGAAACACTGGATACCCGCAGCGACCAGTATAGTTTCGGTGTTTTACTTTACGAAATGCTTACCGGTAAACGCATCTTTACGGGTGAATCTGCCGAAGTCGTAGCCATGCATCATGTGCATAGCAAACCCGAACCTCTCCCGGAAGAATATGAGTATCTGCAGCCGGTACTGGACCGCCTGCTGGCGAAAAATCCTCATGACCGCTACT
>JBFFRZ010000046.1:0-13011 GCA_041572715.1 Gammaproteobacteria bacterium | reverse complement strand
CGTCTGGGTGTGATGCCCGATGAAGTTGACAGCCTGCTTGAACGTTGCGCACGTTGCAGCAATATTCATCAGCCCGTTACAGTCATGAGCCACCTGGCCTGTGCGGACGAGCCGGCGCATGTTGAAAACCAGTTGCAGATGGAAACATTCGAGGACCTGGAACTGGAACGCGCGCATGAACGTTCGCTGGTCAATTCTGCCGGCATTATTGCTTTTCCCAGGGCGCAGTATGAATGGGTGCGACCCGGTATCATGCTTTATGGTATTTCTCCCTTGCAGGGCAGCACCGCGGAAGAACTCGAACTGCTGCCGGTTATGACACTGAAATCCAGATTGATTGCCATCAATCACCTGGTGCAGGGTGACAGGGTCGGATATGGCGCAACCTGGCAGTGCCCGCAGGACATGCCGGTTGGTGTCATCGGCCTGGGTTATGGCGACGGCTACCCAAGGCATGCACCCAGTGGTACACCTGTACTGATCAACGGTGTACGTGCGCCGATCATTGGCCGTATATCCATGGACCTGATCACCGTTGATCTGCGCGATTTGCCTGATGCCGGCGTGGGTGACGAAGTCATTTTATGGGGTCAGGGACTGCCCATCGAGGAAATTGCCGATGCCGCAGAAACCATTGGCTATGAACTGGTTTGCCGGCTGACGGCACGCGTCGATTACCAGGTTGTTTAAGGGTTCGGGATGTCGGCCAAAAATAAAATTGATTATGAATGTAACCAGTGTGGTGCCATTTCACTTAAATGGGCCGGGCAATGTGGCGAATGTGGTGAGTGGAACACACTGACAGAGCGGGTTGCGCAAGCGGTCACGTCCGGCAATGTCAGGCAATTCAGCGGGTACGCGGGACATGCACCGAGAAACCAGGTGCAACGGCTAAGGGAAATCCAGCCTGAAAATATCCGTCGTTACAGTTTGCATATTGATGAGTTCGATCGGGTGCTGGGCGGGGGGCTGGTCGAAGGTTCTGTTGTTCTGATTGGTGGTGATCCGGGTATCGGCAAGTCCACCTTGTTGCTTCAGTGCATGGCACTTTTATCGGCAGAGCTCTCCACCCTGTATGTGACCGGAGAGGAGTCGCTGGACCAGGTCAGCCTGCGCGCGCAACGACTCGGCCTGGGTTCGGTTGACATGAGCGTGCTGTCGGAAATATCGATTGAGAAAATCATCGATACCGCGATGAGAGAGAAGCCTGATGTGATGGTGATCGATTCAATTCAGACTATCTACACCGAAAACCTGTCCTCGGCGCCGGGTTCTGTCGGCCAGGTCAGGGAGAGTGCGGCCCAGCTTGTTCGTTTCGCCAAGCAGACCGGTTGTGCCCT
Organism: Gammaproteobacteria bacterium; assembly: GCA_041572715.1. Lineage (GTDB taxonomy): Bacteria > Pseudomonadota > Gammaproteobacteria > JAJDYQ01 > JAJDYQ01 > JAJDYQ01. The sequence goes on along the minus strand of JBFFRZ010000046.1, from coordinate 11,671 downwards.
GTTTCTGGTCGGGCATGTTACCAAGGAAGGAACTTTGGCGGGTCCGCGTGTGCTGGAACACATGGTGGATACCGTGCTGTATTTCGAAGGTGACTCAAGTGAGCGTTACCGTGTCATTCGTTCCATCAAGAATCGTTTTGGAGCAGTCAATGAGCTGGGTATCTTTGCCATGCTGGATTCAGGCCTGAAGCCGGTCAGTAATCCATCAGCAATTTTTCTCTCGCGCCACGAACAGGAAGTAACGGGCAGCGTCATCATGGCCAGTCGTGAAGGTAGCCGGACCCTGCTGCTGGAAGTTCAGGCATTGGTCTCCGACAATCATGGCGGCGTAGCCAGGCGGGTAACGATCGGCCAGGATAATAACCGCATTGCCATGTTGCTCGGCGTTCTGCATCGTCACGGAGGGCTGGCGCTATATGACCAGGACATTTTTATTAATATTGTTGGTGGTGTAAAAGTGCTGGAAACCGCTTCTGACCTTGCCGTTATTGCTGCCATGGTCTCCAGCTTCCGCGATCAACCTTTTCCTGCAGATACGGTTATTTTCGGGGAAGTCGGACTGGCGGGAGAAATACGCCCGGTGCCAAATGGTGAACAGCGGGTCATGGAAGCGGCCAAGCACGGATTCAGTCGCGTTTTGTTGCCCAAGGGGAATATGCCGCGAAAAACACAGTCTGCAGGCATCGAGATGATTTCAATGCAAAAGGTATCTGACCTGATCGACTACTGTTAGGCCCTCATGCAGACTGATCGGCTATCTGCGGCACGTTGTCGCGCCAGTGATCGACCCACATCGCGGTCGATGCGGCTACTGCAACCGGCATCGCAAAAAAGTTAACGAATGGAATCATGGTCGCGGTTACAGTGGCGGTGCCAAAGCCAAGCGCGAACATTCTGTTTTGCCTGAGTGTCTGGCGCTGGTGAGGAAACCGCATGGCGTGATTGCCCATCGGGTAGTCACTGTATTCGATGGCTAACATCCAGGCACTGAACACAAACCACAGGAATCCTGCAGCGATATTGACCAGCGGGACCAGGAATAGAATCAGCAGGGGAATCGCGCGCAGCGCAAAGTAAAGCAGCTTGCGAAGTTCTGAAAGAATGGAACCGCCAATATCCTTCAGCATGTCCATCATGTTGCCGCCGGTTGTGGGCGGCTTGCCGGACAGGTGTGCCTCGATTTTTTCTGCCAACAGGCTATTGAACGGGGCAGCGATCAGGTTGGCGAACAGGGTGAATGTATAAAATGCGATCGCCAGGTAGACCAGAATGAATAAGGGTATGAGTACCCAGCTTACCCACTCGATCAACGTATTGATCCACTGCAGCCAGCCGGTGAAGCTGCCTTTAAAGTGGTCCTGAATCTGGGTTACCCAATCATCGATGTAGCTGATGCCAAACCAGAGCGCGACCGTAAACAACACAATGTTGATGGTCAGCGGGATCACGACAAACCGCCTGACACCCGGCAGATTGATCAGCTTGAAGCCACGCAGAAAGTAATTAATACCGGATACGAAACCAGGCTTTTTCATCGATGTGTCCCATAGTTAACTGAATCTATCAAACAGGCTGGAGCCATATTTTGCAAGCAGTGCGCTGCCATAGGCCGCCTCGGTATGCTGTGCCGGTGCTATCGGACATCCCGTGATTTTTTCCCTGATTCGTGTCCAGACAGCGTTGGCGGCGCCGCCGCCAGTAGTCTCAATCCGCTTGATCCGGTCGCAACCCAGTGAATTCAAGGTTTGATAGCCGGTTTTTTCAATGGTGGCTATGCCCTCAAACATTGCATGCAGGAAATCACTGTCCAATTCGGGGCGGGGGGAGAGCCCTGGCTGAAGTCCCGGGTCATAGACCGGGAATCGCTCGCCGGGCTCAAGCAGGGGATAATAGTGCAGACCGGTTTCCTGTTCGGGGTTGATGTGCCTGCTGAGCTGCTCGATTTCCTCAACGGTAAAAAAATGCTTCAGGACTGCACCGCCCGAGTTGGAGGCCCCGCCGGTCAACCAGCTGTCTCCTAGGCGATGACTGTAGATTCCGCGGCCGAGGTCGATGATTTGTGTCTGGCACAATTGTTTGATTACCAGCGTTGAACCCAGTGTTGTTACGCCACGGTCAAGGTTGTCTGCGCCGGTTGCCAGAAATGATGCCGTGCTATCGGTAGTGCCTGCCCTGATCGATGTATGCGGAGAAACCCCGAGGTCCTGCAATATGCGGGCGGCGCTGCCGATTTGCGTGCCGGGTATCACCACCTCGGGTAACTGAACGTGGCTCGGCAAGGCAGATCGCACCCACGGTGGCCATGCACGCTGCTGCGGATCATAACCGGTTTTCAGGGCATTGTTTTCATCGCTGAAGCCAACCTGGCCGCCAAGCCAGCCACTCAGCCAGTCTGACTGGTGTACAACGATCGCGTCTTTTACTTTTGTCCTGCTTGCCAGGTGCATGGCCTTGGGCAAGCCGGCAGTCGCCGAAAGTGCTGGCACAGCTTCAGGTGCATCAAGCTTTTTTAATTCATCTCCATAAGCGGCATCGTTGTACATAATGGCCCCGGTCAGCGGCAGGCCGGTTTCATCGCACAACAGAATGGTGCCCGAGGTCCCGTCAACCGCAATTGAACGGACGGTTTCTGCCGGAATGAGCCTGAACAAGTCCTGCAGGCAGCCACGCAGCGCGGTTTGCCAGCTATCAGGCGATTGAGTTTCCAGTGAATGGGATGTCAGGGCCTGAATCTGCTCCTGATCATCAATGGCACAGATGCGAACCGCACTGGTGCCGCAATCTATTCCCAGGTAAGTATTCAGGGCAGGTTGACTGTTTCCGGGGCCTGCCATCCTGGTTTTCTGTGTTCGGCAACGACGTTGGTGTAAATTCCTCCGCGGACGTTAAATTCGGCGGTCAGTCGCATGAAATTCGGTTGGGTAGCTTTCACCAGGTCATCCAGTATCTGGTTGGTGACGGCTTCGTGAAAAGCACCCTCATCACGAAAAGACCAGATATAGAGTTTCAGTGATTTCAGCTCGACACATAATTTGTCGGGCACATATTCCAGGTGCAGGGTGGCAAAATCAGGCTGACCGGTTTTTGGGCACAGGCAGGTAAACTCCGGTATTTCCATTCTGATGGTGTAATCCCTTTTCGGGTTAGGGTTATCAAAAGTTTCCAGTGACTTGCTGGGTTGCGTGCTCATAAATATCCAGGTTGAAGAGTGACAAGCGGAGGGGAAGATACTAACATTCCACGCCTTTCTCAATGTCAATTAACAGGCTCCATTCCACGGTCATTACTCGATGCGTCTGAAAAAGATCAAGCTCGCAGGATTCAAATCATTTGTCGATCCAACGCCAATCCATTTCCCAAGCAATCTTATGGGTATTGTCGGGCCGAATGGTTGTGGCAAATCGAATGTCATTGATGCGGTCAAATGGGTCATGGGCGAATCGTCAGCCAAAACCCTCAGGGGCGAGACCATGGCTGACGTTATTTTTAGTGGTTCAAATACTCGCAAGCCTGTTGGCTCGGCATCGGTAGAGCTTATTTTTGATAACCGGGAAGGCAAGCTCGGTGGACAGTACGCCAGCTTTAGTGAAATCTCGGTCAGAAGGTCGGTCTCCCGGGATGGTTCCTCACAATACGCCTTCAACGGAACCCGTTGTCGCCGGCGGGATATTACCGATGTGTTTCTGGGCACGGGGCTGGGTGCCAGGAGCTATGCAATCATTGAACAGGGTATGGTTTCCAAACTGATCGAGGCCAAGCCTGATGAACTTCGGGTGTATCTCGAAGAAGCGGCCGGTATTTCCAAGTACAAGGAACGCCGCAAGGAAACCGCCAACCGCATCAAGCACACCCGGGAAAATCTGGATCGATTGACCGACTTGCGTGAAGAACTGGAAAAACAGTTAAATCATCTTAAACGCCAGTCGGAGGCAGCCGAAAAATATAAAACTTTCAAGCAGGAAGAGCGCCAGAAAAAAGCCGAACTACTGGCACTGAAATGGAAGTCACTGGATCAGCAGGCTGCAACACGAGACCTGGCAATCAAGGAAAAAGAAAATACGTTGCAGAAAGCGGTAGCAGACCAGCGTGAACTGGAGGCCGCTATCGAGAGATCCAGGGCTGAACACAGTGAAGCGGGCGAGGCAATGAACCAGGTACAGGCCCGTTATTATCAGCACGGTGCAGAAATCACCCGACTTGAGACAGCCATCAAGCATACGCGGGACAGTCGCCAGCAACAGCAGCAGGAACTCGAACGCTTACACCAGGAACTGCGTGAAATCAGCGAACATGTAGAGCAGGATCGGCAGAATCTTGCGAGCGTTGAACAGCAACTTACCGAGGGAGAGCCACAGCTGGTGAAGGCGCGAGAGGAGCAGGCTACCTGTCGTGCCGATCTTGATGCTGCAGACCAGTCGATGACTGAGTGGCAGCAGAACTGGGAAAATATCAACCGTGATATCGCCCGTTCAAGCCAGTCGGTGCAGGTAGAGACCACCCGCATCGACCATATCCAGCGGCATATTGAGCAACTCATACAACGGGCACAAACAATTGAGGAAGATCAGCAAGCGCTTGCCAGGCAGAGCCAGGACGATGATTTACAGCAGCTGAAGCATTTGCAGCAGGAACTGGATGAACGCGAAAGCCGGGTACAGCAGGCTCTGGAACATGATCTGGAAGCGCTTTCACAGCAGCGGACTGAAAACGCGGCATTGGCTGCGAAGCAGGATGATAGTCGTGAAGCCTTGCAGCAGTCCCGCGCAGACCTGGCTACATTGCAGTCGGTGCAGAATGCGGCCTATGGAGGCACAATCGAACCCGTCATGAACTGGCTGCGTACTACCGGGCTCAGTGAAGCAACCCGTCTTGCGCAGAACCTGCAGGTGGATCATGGCTGGGAGCGGGCGGTGGAGGCGGTGCTCGGGCACTTTCTTGAAGCCGTATGCGTCAGGGATGAGCGGGAGTATGCGGACAAGCTGTCAGACCTGGTTGAAGGACGTATCAGCATCATCAACGAGTCTTCCTCCGAACCACAGGCTTCCGAAGATCCGCGCCTGCTCATCAGTAAGATCAAGACCAGCAGCAACCTGTCGAGTTTGCTGCACCATGTTTATTTTGCGGATGACATCAGTAGCGCATTAGCGATGCGGGCTGATTTGCCAACGGGGTCAACGATTGTTACTGCAGATGGAATATGCATTGGGCATGGATGGATACGGGCGACCGTTGAGACAGACGAGGAAGGCGTGTTGCAGCGGGAACAGCACATCCAGTCCCTGGTTTCATCGATACAGCAGCAGGAGCAGCAATACACATCAATCACGGAACAGCTGAATGATGGTCGTCTGAAATTTCGGCAGCTGGAAGGTCGGCGCGATGAAAATCAGGGCGAGTTGAACGCCCTGCATCGGCAGCTGTCAGAGGTACGGGCCGAGATTAATAGCAGAGAAAACGCACTGCAGCAGTTGTCCGAGCGTGCGCAAAGACTGGCGACTGACATCGAGAAAATTCAGCAGGAGCTTGGCCAGGAAAAAAATGATCTGCAGCAGGCACAGCAGCAGCTAAATGAAGCCCGCGAAAGCCTGCGGGCGAAGGAAGAGGAAAAGGCACGGCTGGATGATATGCGTGATGAGGTCATACAATCATTGCAACGGGCACGTGAAGAAACCAGTCAAAGCGGGGAGCAGGCCAATCGCATCGCCATGCAAATGGAATCATTGAAAAACCAGTTTGAGTCCATGCAACGCCATTTCCGGCGCATGCAGGAACAGCAGAGCCATCTGCAGGAAAGAAAAGCCCGTCTTGAACAGCCCGCCACCGAAGAAGGCGAGCCTCTGGAAGTGATGGAGACCCGGCGTGACCAGCTTCTGCAGGAACGTCAGGTTATCGAGGATGAGCTGAGCCAGGCAAGAAAGCGGGTTGAGTCGATAGATTACTCACTTCGAGAGCTTGAACAAAAGCGGCATGCTGCTGAGCAAAGCGTGCAGGAAAAGCGTGGATTAGTTGAACAGGCAAGAATGGCCTGGCAGGAAATCAATGTGCGTTGCCAGGGGCTGGTTGAGCAACTGCAGGAAAGCGATCATGATGCTAAAACCCTGCTCGAGCAGTTGCCCATAGAGGCATCTGAAGCAGAATGGAACGAGGAACTAGGCAGAATCGAGCGTCGTATCGCACGACTGGGCCCCATAAATCTAGCGGCTATCGATGAATACAAGTCCTCATCGGAGCGTAAGGAATATCTCGACAGGCAGGACAAGGATCTGACCGAGGCATTGCAGACGCTGGAAAATGCCATGCATAAGATCGACCGGGAAACACGCACCCGTTTCAAGGACACTTTTGATCAGGTTAATGCCGGTATGAAGAAGATGTTTCCGCGCCTGTTTGGTGGCGGACACGGTTATCTGGAACTGACGGGCGAGGATTTGCTGGAAACAGGTGTCACCGTGATGGCCAGGCCACCGGGAAAACGTAACAGCAGCATCCACCTGCTATCTGGTGGTGAGAAGGCGATGACCGCGGTCTCGTTACTGTTCTCCATGTTTCAGCTCAACCCGGCGCCTTTTTGTATGCTGGACGAGATTGACGCGCCGCTGGATGATGCCAATATTGGTCGTTTTTGTGAGGTGGTTACGGAGATGTCCAACGAGATCCAGTTTATTGTGGTGACACACAGTAAAATGACCATGGAGATGACCAAACAGCTGATGGGCGTGACCATGCAGGAGCCCGGAGTGTCCAGGCTGGTAAGTGTGGATATCGATGAAGCGGTCAAGATGGCTTCATAAAAACCTTGCAGGATTGTAGCCAAAGCGTCGTCTCAAGCATGCCCGGAAACTGCCTATGTACCATCTCTTGTCTCCAGCTTGCTGGACCTGTTGATCTGATCCCGGGTTTGGCAGAGAGTTTTTCCTGTTGAAATAACTGTATCATCTGACACGTTATGGATTCGTTTCGTTGGATTTTGCTTGGCGTCGGCATACTGCTTATTGTCGCTGTTTATGTTTTCTACCAGCTGGAAAAGCGTTTCCCGGGCTGGTTCGGCGGCAGCAAGGAGCAGGAAACAAAACCGGATGATGCGATTACTCAAGAAGAAATTATCTATCTGAACCTGAAATGCCGCGATGGCGAGATAGAGGGCGCAGACTTAATCAGGGCCATGCAGAAATTCAACATGACCCACGGAGAGATGAATATCTTTCACCGACTCACCGAAGGCAGCAAGCAACCCCTGTTCAGCGTCGCTAATATGGTTGAGCCGGGCAGTTTTGATATCGACAAACTTGCCACCATGAAGACGCCCGGAATCACCCTGTTCCTGAGATTGCCCAGAACTTTTGATGCATTGCACGCACTCGATGAGATGTGGGCGGCGACGAGGGGGCTGGCCACGGAATTGGATGCAGACATCCTGGATCGTAATCACCAGCCTTTTTCCAGTCAGAAACAACAGCGTATGCGCGATGAAGTGCTGAACTACATGAGGCAGATAGCGCTGCAACAAAAGGTCAGTGAATACCGTTGATCAGGCCCGGCCGGTTTGATGCCGTCTTGAAAATCGACTTGCGAGCTTCTTTTATTCGTACCCGGACGTCGGGTGCTGTGCATGTCTACTGAGTTAATCCCTGCCCCTCGCTGATTGCAGGGTATTTTCCAGCAGGCAGGCGATGGTCATCGGGCCGACGCCGCCGGGAACCGGTGTAATGTGTCCTGCAATTTCTTTTGCCGCATCAAAATCGACATCGCCCACCAGTTTGCCGCTGTCCAGACGGTTGATGCCGACATCGATGACTATGGCGCCGGGTTTGATCCAGCTCCCCTGTATGTATTGTGGTTTGCCCATGGCAGCAACCAGAATATCCGCCTGATGGATCTGCTCTGCCAGGTTTCTGGAGCGGCTGTGGCAGATACGCGGGGTGCAGTTTTTTGCCAGTAGCTCGAATGCCATTGGCCGTCCGACGATATTGGAACGTCCCACAATCACGGCATCCATACCGGTGATATCAATGTTCAGGGATTCCAGCAGGCGGGTCACTCCCTGCGGGGTACAGGGCCTGAAGGTTGGCTTGCCTACCATGAGCCGGCCGATATTGCAGGGGTGAAATCCATCGACGTCCTTTTCTGGCGAGATGCTTTCAATCACCTTTCCCTCACTGATCTGCCCCGGTAAGGGCAACTGCACCAGTATGCCGTCGACGCGCGAATCACCATTCAGGTCCTGTATCAGCGACAGCAGTTCAGATTCACCGGTATCGGCGGCAAGGGTGTGTTCGAAAGAAATAATGCCTGCTTTCTCGCAGGCCAGTTGCTTGTTGCGTACATACACCTGTGATGCGGGATCTTGCCCGACCAGAATGACCGCGAGCCCCGGGGGACGCAGGCCCTTGCTGATACGTGACTCAACTGCATTTTTGATTGAATCCCTGAGATTGTCAGCAACGGCCCTGCCGTTGATTATGCTAGCGGTCATAAATTGATTGCCATGCGATGGGTGCCAGGCATGGATTCTCGCACGCGCCTATATCGTGCTCAAGGCGAGTCCGCTAATCTCCCGAAAGCCCCCTGAATTCAGGGTTTTGTACGTTGACGCTGCTACAGTCAATCCGTATGATCGCCCCCCTTGGAAAATCTACGAGATTGTCCGAAATTCGGGGCATAGCGCAGCCTGGTAGCGCATCTGCTTTGGGAGCAGAGGGTCGGGGGTTCGAATCCCTCTGCCCCGACCAATTTTGCGGGAATAGACTTGCGCCCGTAGCTCAGCTGGATAGAGCAACGGCCTTCTAAGCCGTAGGTCGCAGGTTCGAATCCTGCCGGGCGCGCCATTTTATGTACGGCTGTCCAGTGGCTGATTCGTGAAGTGAAGAGTTGTAGAGTTGTAATGGTGAACGTAGCTCAGTCGGTAGAGCGCAGGATTGTGATTCCTGTGGTCGAGGGTTCGATCCCCTTCGTTCACCCCATTTTCGATCAAGCCGGGGCATGCCCCGGCTTGACGGGGAAGACAGGTATGGAGAGGGTTACGGTGACGTAACCCTTTTTTGTATTAAAGCGGATGTGGTGAAATTGGTATACACGCCAGATTTAGGTTCTGGTGCCGAGAGGCGTGAGAGTTCGAGTCTCTCCATCCGCACCAATGTTTGAATGATCGGCATCAAGTACGCCAAGAGGCATTTACGATGGAAGTAACAGTTGAAGTCACACAGGGCCTGGAACGTCGCATGACTGTGACCATTCCGGATAATGATATCGAGTCGCAGGTTGAGAAACGTTTGCGCTCAATCGCCAAGACGGCACGTATGGAAGGATTCCGTCCAGGCAAGGTGCCCTACAAAATGATTGCCAGGCAATACCGGGGGCAGGTCACTGCAGAGATCATGGGTGATCTGGTGCAATCTACCTTTGGAGAAGCCCTGGGCAAGCAATCCTTGTCCCCGGCAAGCGGGCCAACCCTGCAGTCACAGGATTTGAAAGACGGCAATGTCTTTGAATATTCCGTGACCTTTGAGGTTTATCCCGAGATAGAAATTCAGGGTCTCGAGAAGATCAAGGTAGAACGCCCGAAAGTGGAGATCAGCGATGCAGATGTCGACCGGATGATTGATACATTGCGCAAGCAGCGCACAACCTGGAATGAAGTTGACCGGGCGTCACAAAAGGATGATCGAGTAATGATCAGCTTCGATGGAAAGATTGATGGTGAGTCATTTGAGGGCGGCGCAACTGAAGGCATGCCTGTCGTGCTGGGTGCCGGCAGTATGCTGAGTGAATTTGAAGATAACCTGCTGGGCGTAAAGGCGGGAGAAGAAAAGGTTTTTAATGTTAGCTTTCCGGAAGACTACCATGGCGCCGCGGTGGCAGGTAAAACTGCTGAATTCACTGTAAAAGTTGATAGTATCAGCGAGCCGGTACTACCCGAGGTCGACGATGAATTTGCCAAAAGCTTCGGTGTAGAGAATGGTGATGTTGAACAACTCCGTGTAGACATCCGTGACAATATGCAACGTGAACTCGACAGCGCTGTAAGCAGCGGAGTCAAGAATCAGATCATGGACGGCTTGCTTGAAAACAACAAGTTTGATCTGCCCAATGCAATGGTGGATGAAGAAATTGAACGCCTGCGTCAGGCAACCATGGAAGACATGAAGCGTTCTGGAAGCCAGAATTTGCCGGACATGCCCGCATCGATATTCGAGGATCAGGCCCGTCGCCGCATCTCTCTTGGCCTGATGGTCGGCGAAATCGTCAAGTCCAATGACATCAAAATGGACCAGGAAAAATTTGATGAAGAAATCAGGGCTATCGCATCAACCTATGAGCAGTCTGATGCGGTGGAGCGTGCTTACCGCGACAAACCCGAACTCAGACAGGGTATTGAGGCCGTTGTTATCGAGAATCAGGTAGTGGACTACCTGCTGGATAAGGTTGACGTGACTGACGTTGAGAAAGGTTTTTATGACGTCGTTCAAAGCAGGGTATAAAATCCCCTCATAGACCATCACCAGAGGCAGTTGGAAAATGAACGATTCGATCGAGCGTAAAGGTGCCCAGCACACACAGAACCTGAATCTTGTTCCGATGGTAGTCGAGCAGACTTCTCGGGGAGAGCGTTCCTATGATATCTATTCCCGCCTGCTCAAGGAGCGCGTGGTCTTTATGGTTGGGCCGGTCGAAGATTACTCGGCCAACCTGATCGTTGCCCAACTGTTGTTTCTGGAGGCAGAGAATCCGGACAAGGATATCCATTTCTACATCAACTCTCCGGGCGGCTCAGTAAGCGCGGGCCTGGCAATTTATGACACCATGCAGTTTATCAAGCCCGATGTCAGTACCATGTGTGTCGGTCAGGCTGCCAGCATGGGTGCACTTTTGCTGGCCGGTGGAGCTGCCGGAAAACGTTTTTCATTACCGCACTCAAGGATGATGATTCATCAGCCCCTGGGCGGTTTTCAGGGCCAGGCATCCGATATCGATATCCACGCACGCGAGATACTGCTTGTCCGGGAACGCCTGAACACGATTCTGGCCAAGCACACGGGTCAGGATATCAAGCAAATTCAACAAGATACAGACCGCGACAATTTCATGAGTGCCGAAGATGCGCAAAACTATGGCCTGATAGACAAGGTTATGCATTCCAGAGCAGAAGAGACGCCGGCTGAAGAATAACCACTTCTGTTCAACCTTAGTTATGATAAGGTTGAAACCTGCATCAATTAGCGGAAAATTACCGCAGTATATTATTGAGGCTGTTGAACTTTTTGCGGTATTGGCACCTCATACAGGCAGGGCATAGATATGAGCAAAGACAAGGACAAATCCAAAGACGACGAGAAGTTACTGTATTGCTCATTCTGCGGCAAAAGTCAGCATGAAGTCCGCAAACTGATTGCAGGCCCCTCGGTCTTCATCTGTGACGAATGTGTTGAATTATGCAACGACATTATTCGTGAGGAGATGGAGGAAAAATCCGCCGAAAGCAACCAGCTGCCCAAACCCCATGAGATCAAGGCGAATCTGGATGACTACGTTATTGGTCAGGAACGCGCCAAGAAAGTTCTGGCTGTTGCCGTATACAATCACTACAAGCGCCTGGAAGTTTCCAGTACGAACAAGGCCGACGACGTCGAACTGAGTAAAAGTAATATCCTGCTGATCGGTCCTACGGGATGTG
>JBFFRZ010000045.1:0-13124 GCA_041572715.1 Gammaproteobacteria bacterium | reverse complement strand
TCTTTGCTGCCATTTAATTGCTCCATGAGGTGAGATCTCATGGAGGAGTATATAACAGTAATTAGAAAATACCAGTTTATTAAAGTGGAATATGTAAAAAATTTTCCTTAAAGTGTTTTATGTTTGCCTTTGTTAAATATGTACATCATCGGTTGCCATATAGACCATTAAAATTCAATGCTATCGTTATAGATGAGTGAGCGCATGAGTTAGGTTGTTTTAATGTTTCAGACCCAATAGTTGTTATGGCTTACAGCATTGCGCAATTATCTGAATAACTCTTTAAAAGGCTTCCGAGAGTATTCATAATCAAATAGCTTTCAACTTCATCCGCGGTGCGCCGAATTATGACATGCATGTGTGAACAGGGTTGACTGGTTTTAGCGACAAAGTTTTTACTTTGACTCAACTGTTCTGTTTCAGCGGCTGTATTCGCTGACTGATTTCTGCCTGGAAAACGGTGTAAATGTTATACAGCCGCATGTACCACATAGATCATATTGATGCGGGACTGGCTGCAGGGAGTGTCCTGCGGATACTGGCGTAGAATGAAGCCAAATGTAGCCGAAACCATCAGCTGGCAACCTGAAAATTGAATTCATTCTGGATATTGAGCGGCCTTGACTTCAGGTTACCCGGTTTCGCGGCTTACCTTCCTGAAATGCTTCAATATTATCAATCAGCTGGTCAGCGAGTGATTGCATGGCCTGCTGGCTGGCCCATGCGATATGCGGGGTCAGGATCACATTGGTCTGGCTGGCCAGCATCATTAGTGGACTATCCTTTGCTGGAGGCTCCTGTGGTAGCACATCAATGGCAGCCCCGGCTATTTTCCCACTGATTATTGCATCGGCCAGTGCCGGCTCATCGACAACGGCGCCACGCGCCGCGTTAATGACAATGGCATTGCTTTTCATTTGACTGAACGCCTCATTATCGAGCAGATGATGCGTTTCCGGCGTGAGCGGGCAATGCATGGATATGACATCAGATGAAGCCAGGCATTCATCCAAAGAAACCCGCGTGGCAAAATCAACTGATTTGTCACTGGGTGAAACATACTGCACCTGCATCCCAATTAAATGCGCCAGCCTGGCGGTGGCCTGGCCCAAGGCGCCAAAGCCGATAATACCAAGCAGGGCACCATAGATATCATGTATCGGCTCGTCAAAAAAACAGAAGCCTCCCTCCTCTTGCCAGCGGCCATTAATAACTTGTTGCCGGTACTGCAGAACCTGTCTTCTGAGCGTCAGGATCATGCCCATGACATGCTCGGGCACCGTGTGTAGTGCATAATTACGTATGTTACTTACGATGATATTGCGGGCACTGCAAGCATCAAGGTCGATCACGTCAACGCCCGTGGCCGCTACTGCAATCATTTTTAAATCAGGATTATTCTCAATCAGCGTTCTGTTGATGGGTACCTTGTTGGTAATGATGATATCCATACCGGCGATACGATCTGCAGTCTGCTCATCAGTAGTGTGGTCGTATTCTATCCATTCATGCTCAAATCCTGGACGTCGTATGGCGATGTCATGACGCAAGGTAGCGCGGTCAAGAAAACAGATGTTGTAACTCATGAGTATTGATTCGTGGTGGCCAGTGCCCGAAGTCTAGCCGATCAGCCATGCCAGTACAGCATAACGGGAGAATTTTCCTGCGAGTACAAAGATCAGGCTTGGTATGAACGAGATTTTCAGCCAGCCTGCGGCAACGCACAATGGGTCGCCGATTACCGGTATCCATGAAAGCAGTAATGCCGGGCTGCCCCATCGCTGGATAATTGATAGCGCCCTTATTTGAGATGGTCGGATCAGGGAGTTGGCTGGATATCGTATGGCAATAGCTCTTCCCATTCCCCATGAAATCATGCCGCCCAGGGTATTTCCAATAGTAACCGCTGCCAGCAATGCGTAAAGCGATTGAGGATCGTCCAGCAGGGCGATGCTGAACACCGCTTCGGAATTTCCGGGTAATAGCGTGGAGGATAACAGGCCACTAATGAAAACTGCCCAGTAAGCCGGGTCGTTCATCAAAGCTGGTTCAGTAGAATCTGCCGGCAACCTTCGCCATCAGTCTGCCAGCTGATGACACGGCCATCGCTGTCTGCAATCACTGATAACGTGCAAAAGATCTGCACCACCTGGGGATTATAGTTGCCGCTGCTGGCTACGCCACCTCTGCCTGCAGAGGTGCGTCTGCTGTTATCGATGAGTCTGGCACTGCTGAGTTGCCACACGTAAGCGCTTGTGCCTGGCGAGCTTTCGACTGCGCTCGGCTTGCCGTAACCATCAATGAGTTCAGATACAGGCATGCCAGTACGCAGGCTCACTGGCCTTGTCTCGCCTGATGTCTGGCATGCGGTCAGTGTCAATAAACTGGCCGCAAACAATATTGATCGTATAATCACCCTGGTTGGAAAGTAGTCTGCTTGTTCAAATAGTATGCCGATGATTATAACGCCTGATGCCAGATATTAATGACATTCTGAATGTAGTTCCGCGATTTGAAGCGCTGGCATCGTCACCAATTGGCCTCGGTATGGCTGCTCTTGGGCGACCTGGTTATATCAATCTCGGGCATGAGGATGATATTGAAGATAAAAGTTACGAGGCGATGCGTCAGCATGCACACCAGGTTCTGGATGAGGCCTATCAACTGGGTATACGGTATTTTGATACGGCTGTTTCCTATGGGGCGGGTGAACGGTTTCTCGGCGACTGGGTGTTTGGTCGGGGATTCCATGCCCGTGATCTGACGGTAGCATCGAAGTGGGGTTATACCTATACGGCTGACTGGCATGTGGAAGCCGATGTGCACGAGATCAAGGAACATAGCCTGGATAACCTGAACCGGAGTTTTATCTGGAGCTGCCTGCACCTGGGTCGTCCCTTGTGCATTTATCAAATACATTCAGCCACTTTTGAAAGTGGTGTGCTGGAAAATACAGCAGTGCTCAATCGGTTGGCAGAAATTAAACAGGATGGCCGGCTGATTGGCCTGACCGTTAGTGGGGCACAGCAAGCAGAGCTGATTGATCGTGCAATGGAAATCACGATCGATGGTAATGCGCTCTTTGGTGCAGTGCAGGCTACCTGGAACCTGCTGGAAACATCAGCCGGGCAGGCATTGGCCCGCGCGAAAGATGCGGGCCTGGCGGTGATTGTTAAAGAAGTCCTCGCTAATGGCCGTCTCACAGGGCGCGATCAGTCTGCCGATTTTTCGGCTAAACGACGAGTTTTGCAGCAACATGCAGATAAACTGCAATGCTCACTGGATGCATTGTCTATAGCCGCCGCAGTCAACCAGCCCTGGTCAGATGTAGTGTTGAGCGGCGCCAGCAACATTGAACAGCTTCGATCCAACATGAAGGCAATGGATGTCGCGTGGCAACCGGACAATGCCAATGCGTTGTATGAAATCAACGAGGATTCAAATGTCTACTGGCAGACCCGGTCCCGATTAAAGTGGAACTGAAATGCATGAGCGATCGCGATATCTGACAGGCATTGTCACCAGAATGGGTTGCATAATCATGCTCACCTTCATGTCGGCTACTGTGGTCGCTGAAGACAAGCGGACTTATGTTGAGTTACCCGCCATGATGCGGGAACACATGTTATCTAACATGCGCGACCACCTGCGGGCACTACAGATTATTACGCGGCAGCTGGCTAACGGGAAATATGATAAGGCAGCTGATATTGCAGAACATCGTCTGGGTATGTCCTCGCTGGAATCTCATGGCGCCAGCCACATGGGTAAGTTCATGCCGAAAGAGATGGGAAAAATTGGTAGCAATATGCATCGGGCAGCAAGCAGGTTTGCAGTAGCAGCTAGAGATGCCGCGGTCGATGGCGGACTTGAGAAAGCCTTCGGTGCCCTGTCTGAGGTCATGGCCCAGTGTGTGGCTTGCCACAATGGCTATAAGATTCACGAGTGAAGGGCGGGCTGATCAAAATTGCAATCCAGGCCTGCTATTGATCGCTCTGTTTTCTACGAATGTCGTTTATGCTGAAGGCATTGAAATGCGAGACAAGCAGTGAGTCTTGGCACAACAACAGCAGAAAAAGCGGAATTTCTCGCTGAAATGAGATAAATGCTTGTCAGTGTACATGGCACGTGCTGCTCCTGACTCGGTCAGAAACAAGCTTCAGGCTAGGTAGATAATAAGCCTTTCATAAAAAAGCCGGGTCAGTGCCCGGCTTTTTTATCATACTTGTGTGAACGTTAATTCAGGCTTACTGGTTCTTGGCCGCTTCACGTTCCTTTGCTTCCTTGATAACCTCATCGGCCACGTTCTTGGGGCACGGTGCGTAATGCGAGAATTCCATCGAGAACTGACCACGACCAGAGGTCATGGTGCGCAGGTCACCGATATAACCGAACATCTCGCTCAGCGGCACGTCAGCCTTGACGCGCACACTAGTCGCTCCTGGCTCCTGTGATTTAATCATGCCGCGACGGCGGTTCAGGTCACCAATTACATCACCAACGTTGTCTTCCGGTGTAAATACATCCACTTTCATCACTGGTTCCATCAGCTGTGGTACTGCTTTTGGAATGGTCTGGCGGTAGGCATTTTTGGCCGCGATTTCAAAGGCAACTGCAGATGAGTCAACGGGATGGAATGCACCGTCAGCCAGCGTTACTTTTACATCCAGCAACGGATAACCGGCCAGTGTGCCTTTCTCCATGCTTTGGGCAAAGCCTTTATCAACGGCCGGCCAGAATTCGCGAGGCACATTACCGCCGGTAACGGTGGATTCAAACTGGTAACCACTGCCCTGTTCGCCTGGCTCAACAATATAATCGATCTTGCCGAACTGGCCTGAGCCACCGGTCTGCTTTTTGTGAGTATAGGAGTCTTCTACACGCTGGGTAATGGTTTCACGGTAGGCAACCTGGGGCTTGCCAACATCAACTTCTACACCATAGGTACGCTTCAAAATATCGACCTTGACGTCCAGGTGAAGTTCGCCCATACCTTTCAGAATAGTCTCACCACTTTCTTCGTCAGTCTCAACGTAGAACGAAGGGTCTTCCTTCACCATCTTGTTGATGGCAATGCCCATTTTCTCAACAGAAGCCTTGTCTTTTGGCGTTACTGCGATCGAGATTACCGGGTCAGGGAAGACCATGGGTTCCAGTGTAGCGGGCTTGTCCGGATCACACAGGGTATGACCGGTTTGGACATTTTTCATGCCTACAACCGCCATGATATCTCCAGCCTGCGCGGAATCAATCTCCTCACGAGAGTTTGCATGCATCTCAACCATGCGACCAATCCGCTCGGTCTTACCGGTAAAGGTATTGAGTATGGTCATACCTTTTTCCATTTTTCCGGAGTAGATACGTACAAAGGTCAGGGCGCCAAAGCGGTCATCCATGATTTTGAATGCCAGGGCTCGGAGCGGTTTATTAGGATCTACGATGGCGAATTCACCGGTTTCAATACCTTCAAGATCAACTTCTGGCTGAGGTTTGACTTCAGTCGGGTCTGGCAGGTAATCGACCACCGCGTCAAGAACCAGTTGCACACCCTTGTTCTTGAATGCGGAACCACAGTAAGTCGGGAAAAAGTCCAGTGCGATGGTTCCCTTGCGAATCAGTTTCTTCAGGGTATCGATGTCTGGCTCGCTACCTTCCAGGTAAGCTTCCATGACGTCATCATCCTGCTCGACAGCCGTCTCAATCAGTTTTTCGCGCCACTCTTCGATCGCATCAGCCATATCCGCAGGCGGATCAACGATTTCATAATTCATCGGGTCGCCGGAGTCATCCCAGACCCAGGCCTTGCGGGTTAGCAGGTCGACAACGCCAGTGAAATTTTCCTCGATACCGATCGGCAATACCATGACCAGCGGGTTGGCGCCCAGTACATCCTCAACCTGCTTTACGACGCGGTAAAAATCAGCGCCCATGCGGTCCAGTTTGTTAACAAAGATGACGCGGGCTACTTCGGAATCGTTTGCATAACGCCAGTTCGTTTCAGATTGCGGCTCAACACCACCCGATCCGCAGAAGACACCAACACCACCGTCGAGTACTTTCAGTGAGCGGTAAACCTCGATCGTGAAATCAACGTGTCCGGGCGTATCAATGATATTCAGGCGGTGATTGTTCCACATACAGGAGGTCGCAGCGGACTGGATCGTGATACCACGTTCCTGCTCCTGCTCCATAAAGTCAGTGGTCGCAGCACCGTCATGGACCTCACCGATCTGGTGAATTTTTCCGGTCAGTTTAAGGATTCGCTCCGTAGTAGTGGTTTTGCCCGCATCCACGTGGGCGAAAATACCGATATTCCGATAGATCGATAAGTCTTTCATATTTCTAGCTCTGAAAAATGTGGTTTGAAAACAATCAGTTGATAAATGGCCGAACGCCCGTACCCAAAAAAGGGCGCGATTCTACCAGATACACGAAAAAAAGCCCCATCTTTATGATGGGGCTTTTAGAGAGCAGTACCGGCGTGGCCGGTGCTGCGATCAGTAACGGGTACTGATTACTTCTTAACAGGTGCTTTAGGAGCAACTGGAGCAACTGGAGCCTGAGCTACAGGCGCCTGAGGGGCACCATAGTAGTAAGGGGCGTAGTCGTTGCTGTTGCTGTAAGCCTGGCCGTTTCCACGGAAGTCGCTATCTGCGTCCATGTTGCCTTTACCCTTACCGCTGAAGGAGAAAGAGAACTCGCCTTCGCCGTTAGCAGAACCCTTGCCTTTGCCGTCGAAGTCAGAGTTGACGCGACCGTCGAAGTCGTCAGAGCTGTTGTGGCCATAGTAGCCGTTACCGCCTTCAGAAGAATAACCTTCGCCGTTACCACGAACGTCGGTGTTCATGTCAGTGTGGCCTTTACCTTTACCAGAGAAAGACATGCTGAAAGAACCTTCACCGGCAGCAGAACCTTTGCCTTTGCCGTCGAAGTCAGAGTTGCCATAGCCGTTGTCATTGTCGAAGAAAGCAGACGCTGAAGTAGCAGCCAGGATTGCAGCCAGAGCTGCAGCAGAGATAATTGATTTCATGAGAGTCTCCAAAAATTTAAAAAAAAGTTAAAAGTTAAAAAAGGAACAAACCGTATTTACAACGTGGGGGTATATTATTAGCAACTCATAATATAGTCAATACCTAATATACAAAAATACTAATATTAGGCAGGGAGATTTATTAACATGGGTTAAGTCGGTGAAATCCGGCGATGAGTGTCGACTGTGCGGCGATCATATACTGTATATAAAAGACTACTCAGCCATGACCCAATGAAGTAATTTCGGCTGGCAGCTTGATACTGATCAGGCGCACCCTGATATAGAATGTTCTGCAAAGTCCGGAGTACTCCCATTGAATGATCGAGCAACGATAGAACCTGAAGTCATTACGGCCGGTCAGGGTGATAAGGGTTTGTCTATTCCCGGCAAGGTGCTGCCAAGCGTGTTACACATTTTGCCGATTGCGCACCGCCCATTTTTACCGGTGCAGGCGCTCCCTGTACAGATGGACGAAGATCGGTGGCTGAAAACGGTCGAGGAGATCGGTGATGAGCCTCACCACATGGCTGGACTGGTGATGGTGGATACACCGGACCCCGCTCATGCGGGCCCGGAAGACTTTGTTGAAATTGGCAGTGTTGTCCATATGCACCACCCCATGAAAGAAAACGGCATGATTCAGTTTATAGCCGAAGGGGTAGAACGTTTCCGCATCGTTAAATGGCTGACCAACAAGCCGCCATTCAAGGCGCAGGTAGAATACCCGGCACCACCTGAAGAAGATGCCAAGGAATTAAAAGCCTATGGCAATGCCATTATCGGCATGATCAAGGACCTACTGCCACTGAATCCTCTGTATGGAGAGGAATTGAAGACACACCTGGAGCGTTTCAGTCCGAGCGACCCTTCACCACTGGCAGACTTTGGTGCCATATTGACGACGGCTACCTCTGAGGAATTGCTTGATATCCTGCGCACAATACCGCTGACGCGTCGCATGGAGAAAGTGCTACACCTGCTCAAGCAGGAGCTGGAAGTTGGCCGCTTGCAGACCCGTATCCGCTCGAAGGTTGAAGAAAAAATGACCGAGCAGCAGCGTCAGTTTTTCCTGCGTGAGCAACTTAAGGAAATCCAGAAAGAACTGGGCATCTCCAAGGATGACCGAACTGCAGAACTGGAAAAGTTTACTGAGCGTTTGCAGGGTCTCGTTGTGCCTGAGGAGACCATGAGCACGATCGAGGAAGAAATGGATAAACTCAGTGTGCTGGAAACCGGTTCACCAGAGTATGCAGTGACCAGAAACTATCTCGACTGGTTGACTTCCATACCCTGGGGCGTGCATTCAAAAGATAATCTCAAACTCAATCATGCGAGGCAGGTGCTCGATGAACAACATGAGGGCCTGGAAGATGTAAAGGATCGCATAATCGAATTTATTGGTGTCGGTGCAATGAAGGGCGAGGTCAATGGTTCCATAATTCTGCTGGTTGGTCCCCCCGGCGTGGGTAAAACCTCTGTTGGTAAATCGATCGCTGACGCCCTGAGCCGCCAGTTTTATCGTTTCAGTCTCGGGGGTATGCGCGACGAGGCCGAGATCAAGGGGCATCGGCGAACTTACATCGGTGCCATGCCGGGGAAATTTGTGCAGGCTATCAAGGATACCGCGGTATCCAACCCTCTGATTATGCTCGACGAAATCGACAAGATCGGTGCTTCATTTCAGGGTGATCCGGCATCTGCGTTGCTGGAGGCGCTGGATCCGGAACAGAATAGTGAATTTCTCGATCATTACCTGGATGAGCGCATCGATCTGTCCAAGGTTTTGTTTGTCTGTACGGCTAACCAGCTGGATACCATACCAGCGCCATTACTGGACCGCATGGAGATTATTTCCCTGTCCGGTTATATCGCCTCGGAGAAACTCGCCATAGCCAAAAATCACCTGTGGCCAAAACTGCTGGAGCGATCCGGTGTGAAATCCAGTCAACTCAAGATTAGCGATGCTGCTATCAAGCAGATTATCGAAGGGTATGCGCGGGAAGCCGGTGTGCGCGGTCTGGAAAAACGGCTGGGTCGTATCATCAGAAAGGCGGCCGTACAGATACTTAAAAGGAAAAAGACACCCATCAGGGTTGGCCTGAAGCAGCTGGAAGATTACCTCGGTAAACCGTTATTTCGTGCCGAGCGCCGAATGAGGGGCATCGGTGTAGTCACAGGGCTGGCCTGGACGGCAATGGGTGGGGCCACGCTCAGCCTGGAAGCAGCGCGGGTACATGGTAAACAGCGGGGTTTCAAGCTAACAGGTCAATTGGGTGACGTGATGAAGGAGTCCGCGGAAATAGCCTATAGCTTTATTGCTTCCAGAACGGAAGAATTCGGTATAGCGGCTGATTATTTTGACCGGGCCTTTATCCATCTGCATGTTCCGGAAGGGGCAACCCCAAAAGATGGTCCGAGTGCCGGTATCACCATGGCAACGGCATTGCTGTCACTGGCGGGTAACAAGCGTATACGAAGGCCGTTGGCAATGACCGGTGAGTTGACTCTTACCGGCCTGGTGTTGCCGATAGGAGGAGTCAGGGAAAAACTGATTGCTGCGCGCCGTGCAAAGATTATGGAAGTTATCTTGCCTGAAGACAATCGTCGTGATGTAGAAGAACTGCCAAAGCATATTGTTGAAGGCATGAAAATCCATTTTGCTGAGCGTTATGAACAAGTCGCGGAGATCATCTTCAGTTAATAATAAACTGATATTGCTGCGTAACTCGTTGCGCTGTGCTTAAATCCATACATGGATCAGGAATACTGGAAGCAACGTTGGCAAGATAACCGCACTGGATGGCATTTATCCAATGTGCATCCCCTGCTTGAGCAGTTCTTTCATCGATTCAATCTGCAGCAGGGCGACCGGGTTTTTGTTCCTTTATGTGGTAAGTCTCTGGATATGGCATGGCTGGCCCAGCAGGGGATGCAGGTAGTTGGCAATGAGCTCAGCGGGCTGGCAATACAACAGTTTTTTGATTTACAACGTCTTGAGCCGGAGCAGTCGGAACACAGTGGTATGGCCTGCTGGCAAGCCGGTCCCTTCACTTTATATGAAGGTGATTTCTTTGATCTGGATCCCGGGCATGTTGATGGCGTTAAATTGATCTATGACCGCGCTGCCCTCATATCGTTGCCTAAAGACAGTAAGCGTGGGCGAAAAGCTTATGTGAAGAAGATGCGGTCACTTTTTTCGCACGAAGTACAGACCTTGCTTGTTACGCTGGAGTATGACCAGGAACTGATGCAAGGGCCGCCATTCTCCGTTGGCTATGAAGAGGTGATCTGGCATTTTGCCTATGATCACGTCATAGAATTCCTTTGCGAGATCGATATTCTCGAACAGGAATCCAGATTTCGCGAACGTGGCCTGGATAAACTTACTGAATGGGGATTCAAGCTGATGCGTTACGATCCGGCCTACGCTGCCTTTTCGGATTCACCCCAAGATTTTTAATGATCTTCAGACCGTCGGACATCACCGGCCGGTGACGGTGGATAACTTTTTCCGTACGTTCTTCAATGGAACAGGCCGAGAATGACAGGCAGAAAATGGAGGCTGAAAAAGCCCCAATCAGCAGGAAGGCGCCTGCCGCAATCAGCCCGTTGATCAGCACCGCACGGCTAAGCCAGTGGATAATGGGCTCCTGGTACTGCAGCAATAGAATCACGAGGGTCGCTAGCATGGCGAGAAGTAGTATGGCGCTCAGTGCCGCGGCCCATTCGTTATCTTCACAGTATGCTTTCAATCGTTGATAGCGTTCAATCATAGTGGTCATCCGTTACCAGTCAGGCGCAAAATACCCGGAAATCGCCATACTTTCTTTGACTTAGGTTCGGACTGCTGTAATTTCAGCAGGAAAGTTCAAAATCTGAGTACCTATGATGGCCAAGGCATGTACTGTGGGCACGTAGTTATTTTTCTGCTACCAGATAGGTAACCCAGCCCGGGTCTGCGCTTCCGCGTTCCACTACCTTGAACTCGCCATTGCCTTCTCCGGTTTCATCATCAGCTTGTTCCCAGTGGACGGATAATTTTTTGAAACCTGCCTCATCGAGCATTTCGCGAATCTCCGGAATGGTCCAGAGCCGCCAGTGATAGGAAAATGCTTTCTTCATCTGTGACTTGTCAGGGAACTTGAAATGAATATGGCATTTCATTTCACTGCTTATGGGATCAAAGTCAGCCTGGTGCCAGATGTAGGTGAAGTCTTTGAGTTTTCTTTTTTCCTTGATTTCTTTGGGAGCTTCGTAGCCACCATAGCAATCCAGGAAGAATAGGCCATCATCGGCCAGGACCTCGTAGACCCGATTAAAATAGTTCTGCACGTTCTTCCGGTTCAGCAAAATCCAGTAACTGAAGTTCATCGCCAGAACAGCATCGACTGGCGGAGTTTCGGCGTCCAGTACATTCGCTTTCATTAGTGAGATACGACTTTGCTGTTCCTTGGTCAGTTTTCCGACATTATGTTCACGGCCCCAGTCCAGTACCTCTCCATCCAGATCGATACCAAATGCCAGGTTGTTCTTGTCTCGCTTGATCCACTCACAGGCAGTATAGGCAGTGCCACAGAAATCTTCCCGCAGTACTTTTGCCTTACGATTACGAATCAGCTCGAACTGCTCTTCTACAAAATCAATTTCCGCTTCGGGGCATTGTACGGACTGCTGATACAAGTGATGACGATCAGCCTGCTGAGCCATGGTCTTGGCATTGGTTGATTTGATGTTTGCTTTTACCATTATGATGTAGCGTTGTTTGTTCAGCCAGGGTATGAGAATAGCATGCCATGAATGTCACTAACAGATTTTGAATTTTTGCTAATATGCGACATTGAACTGCCGGAACTTACGTTTCCACCTTTCTGTCATGTCCCCTGTATGGCCCCTGTTTATTTAATCTACTAATAGGAATTTTTGTATGAAAGTTGCAATTAATGGTTTTGGTCGTATGGGCAAACTCGGTTTTCGCGTCGGTTGGAAAAGACCAGAGTATGAAATAGTCCACGTTAACGAGATAGCAGCTTCTGTTGAGACCAGCGCGCACTTGCTGAATTTTGACTCGGTCCATGGAAAATGGGACCTGGAAGCAGGCGCGGCATCAGGCAAGCTGGTGGTTGATGATAAACACGTTAGTTATTCCAGCCAGACCAGCCCTGAAGACGTCAACTGGGGGGCGATGTCTATTGACCTTGTGATCGATTGCACCGGCAAGTTCAAGACAGTAGAAAAACTGGCGCCTTATTTTGATCAGGGTGTGAAAAAGGTTCTGGTTTCCGCGCCAGTACCGGAGCCCGCAATCAATATCGTCTACGGAGTAAATCATCAGGAGTATCACCCTGATCGGCACGATGTCATAACAGCGGCGTCCTGTACCACCAATTGCCTGGCACCTGTAGTCAAGGTGATCCATGAACAACTTGGAATCAGGCATGCATGCATGACGAGCATTCATAACATTACCAATACCCAGACCATTATAGACAAGGGCCATTCTGATTTGCGAAGGGCTCGCGCCTGTGGCAGTTCGCTGATTCCGACAACAACCGGCTCTGCCAGGGCAATCACCAAAATCTTCCCGGAACTTGAGGGACGAATCAACGGCCTCGCGGTACGTGTTCCGCTGACCAACGCTTCACTGGTGGATGTGGTCTTCGAAACTGAACGTAGCACAACTGAAATGGAAGTGAACAGGTTGATGCACGAGGCCGCCGAAGGCGAGCTTCAAGGAATCCTTGGTTACGAGGAAAGGCCATTGGTCTCCGTGGACTACACGGATGATCCACGCTCGTCGATTGTAGATGCAGCATCAACCATGGTGGTCAATGGCACCCAGGTGAAAATACTGGCCTGGTATGACAATGAGTGGGGTTATGTTAACCGCATGATGGAATTGGCGGCGCACATTGTAAGGCTTATGTAACCAGTCATCCTATTGTCATAAAACAAGTATGTTTCGACGCCAATGATCAGAGGGCACCTGTCATAACTTGCAGGTATTGCAGATATTGTTGCGGGAATAGCTCAATTGGTAGAGCATCAGCCTTCCAAGCTGAGGGTTGCGAGTTCGAGTCTCGTTTCCCGCTCC
>JBFFRZ010000044.1:0-13151 GCA_041572715.1 Gammaproteobacteria bacterium | reverse complement strand
GCCAGATCAAGGTAAGGTGTACCCTGTGTGCACACTGATTTGTCTTCAGGCTTGCATTCACCCAGGCTGCCAATATGCGCCATCACGACTTTCAGTCCCATATCAAGCGGTAGTTTGAGATACAGCGGATTTCCCAGGTGCTGGTAATTCTCGGCTTCGGTCGCTTTTTCGTCGCCGGTATGCGTGATCAGAATCATTCCGTAATTGATCATGGCCTGGTAATAATCAACCAGTCGTTTTCTGAGCAGGGGGTCATCCGGAGACGGGTTGATACCCATGGCGTTTGGCAGCCACTTGATAAAGCGGACACCGGCTCGCGCATGTTCATTCAGTCTTTGCAATGCATCCTTACGATAGGGGTGGACAGACAAAATCGGAAAATACCGGTCAGGGTGATCCTGGGCAATATCGAGTACATACTGATCAGGGACATGAAAGGTGCTCAGGTGTTTTTGGATATGGCCCTGTTCATCATGGAAATAATCAAAAGCCATGATTCCGGTTCTGCCTTTATAGGGCAGGTAATCAATAAGGTCGTTGAGTCGATTCAGGAACTGCCGGTCGATATCATTGTTGTCCGTGATGCCGGCGGCACTTTTATAGACGCTAAATCGTATATAGCCGGCTGGATGAAAAACACTTTGCCAGCTTTCGTTGACATATGTCCCGATTGTTTCCGGGCTGAGGCCGACTATATGGGCGTGATAATCAGTGAGCCGTTGTGGATTGACATCTGACAGGGAGCGATCGATCAGTTCGCGTGCAGCAGGCGACAGGGCGTTAAAGTTCTGCGGCTGTTGATCAAAAGAACCGCCAACCCAGTCGCATCCGCCAAGTATGGTCAGGCAGGAAAATACCGTGGCAAAGAAGACATGGTTACACCGAGGTATGCCGGCCAAATTTATCAAACCATTCGCTAATCGCCGCTACGCTGGATAATTCGCGGCCTTCCTTTTCCTGTACCTGATTTCGGTAGTGCTCTATGTCGCACAGTATTTCGAAGTCGCGGGCATTGGTCTCGGGGCTTTCAAGATCAACCCTGGCACCCAACTCGAAATGGGAGTCCATGTCCATGCACCACATTACGGTGGCCTTGACCTGAAATTGCTTTAAATGAAACGGAATGCCAAGGTAGATGCTGCTGCCCGGGTCAACTTTCGTATTTGCGGTAAAAGACATGCCATTCCCACTGATATTGTTCATATGCGCGCCATCAATTGGTTGTCCATGTTCTGTGCGACCCGAGATGGATACATCGCTGGGGTAGCGAATATACTCGCGCATTTCATCTATATTGATCACTCGCTCTTCTCCCAGTAGCGCGGGCGTCCATGGTAATCGTACAGCCTGACTTCATAGGCCCTGTTGACGGCTTCGTTAGGGTCATACTCAGGACATTTCTCGATGGCTTCCAGGGCCAGGTCCAGGCGTACGCACTTGTCTTCCCAGCTGACATCGTCAATCCATTCTGTATTAATCAGCACCTTCCTGTCCGGAATAATATGGCCAGTATCCATGGCCAGATAGCGAATGACCCAGGTTTCGTCATCAATAATGATGTCTTCTACACGTCCGGCATCGCCATCAGCGGCTTTTACCGAGTATTCCATGACCTCCACAGCTGATCTTAATCGGCCATGATCAATATCATTGTTCTGTTGCTCGTCTGCGGGCATATCCTCTTCAATGTCGGGCAGGTCTTCAACGGCTTCTATGATGCCGCCTGGCCCAGGCATGCCTTCACGAAAATCCGCACCCATCCAGTAGAAAGGGATTTCAAAGTGTTCGTGGTAGGTGATCTCGTATTCACGGGAAACCGGGGCATGTGCGTCTAATGGCGGACACTCCTCGATTTGTTCACGCGACAGCTTCACCTCAAGTCGCTCGGTTTGCCAGTTGGGTTCACCCAGCGATGAAGGTGTAATCAGTACCTTGTGATGTTTTAGCCAGTTGCCGGTATCCGCAACCATGTAACGTACCACCCAAAGCCTGTCATCGAACAGGAAATCATCGCAGGTACCAATAACATCATCAGTTTCCTGTAGGGTATATCCGGTAATCTCTTTCAGGCTACGTAACATCTGGGCTCCCTTTTTGTTGTATACACCCCGACGTGATAAGGATAGTCAATATTTTCAAAGTTGTTATTGATCCAGCTCAATCTGTCTGCCGAGAGCAATTCTTACATAATTCACGCCTTACGGGTTAGCTGCAACGGTTGATTAAGAATTGCGTTAGCAGTGGAACCGGCCTGCCGGTCGCGCCTTTTGCGGTTGTGCCGCTAACCCATGCAGTACCTGCAATATCCAGATGGACCCAGGGTATCTCCTCTATGAAGCGCGAGAGAAAGCAGGCAGCGGTGATCGTGCCCGCGGAGCGATTACCAATATTGGCCATATCGGCGAAATTACTCGCAAGCTGTTTTTGAAACTCATCATCCATCGGCAACCTCCAGGCCAGGTCGCGAGAGTCTTCAGCTGCTGCCAGAACCTCCTTGGCCAGTTTGTCGTCATTACTCAGGAGCCCTGATATGTGATTGCCCAGGGCAATGATGACGGCCCCGGTCAGGGTAGCTATGTCGATTACGGCGGATGGCTTGTATTGCCTTTGCGCATAGGTAATTGCATCACAGAGGATAAGGCGTCCTTCCGCATCGGTGTTGAGAATCTCAATTGTTTTTCCGGACATCGAGGTGACGATATCACCTGGCTTGGTGGCGCTACCATTAGGCATGTTTTCAGTTGCCGGAATAACGCCGACCACGTTGATGGGTAATTTAAGGTTTGCGATTGCATTCATGGTGCCCAGCACCGATGCCGCGCCACACATGTCGTACTTCATTTCATCCATGGAGGCGCCGGGCTTGAGTGAAATGCCACCCGTGTCGAACGTCACTCCTTTGCCAACCAGTGCTACCGGAGCCTCGGATCTTTTGCCGCCCCGGTAATCCAGCACGATCATCTTCGCTGGCTCATCACTGCCGGCAGAGACCGATAACAGTGATCCCATGCCCAGGTTCTGCATCTGGATTTCATTGAGTATCTTGACCTTGATCGATTCATGCTTGCGTCCCATCGCCCGTGCCTGGCTGGCCAGGTAGGATGGGGTGCAGACATTGGCGGGCAGGTCGCCCAGCCGTCTTGCGTAGGTCATGCCCTCGCCGATGGCTTTACCTCGGGCCAGCGCTTTTCTGCCGGCCGGGGCGTCCTTGATGTAATAAAACCGGGCAAGGCTCAGGGGGTTCTCCGGCTTCTTGTGCGTACTCTTGAGCTCACCACGCTTGTAACCCAGGTTGGTCAAAATACGCGCAGCATCCTGTAGCTGCCATTCGGTTGACTTGCCCTTGACCTTGAACTCGGCCAGGTAGAATGCTGCACTACGGCTGCCACCATTGCTGAGAGATTTGTGTACAGCATGCAGAATTTTTTCCCAGGCATTGCTGTCCCGTTTGTCTTTTCTGCCACAGCCGACCAGCAGAATCCTTTTGCTCACGCTGCCATCTTGTGGGTAGAGGTAGAGCGTTTCACCTGTCTTGCCGTGCATGTCGCCCTGCTTGACCGCACGCTGGATGATGCCATTGCAGGCACGATCGAGTTGTTTTGTGCTTCCCGTTAGTTTGCCAGCTGTGTTGATACCGACCACAATGCAATCTACCCGGGTTTTCTCAGGTTCACTATCGATGATCTGGAATCTGATTGCGCTGATGGACATCCAATTCTCCTTGCCTGATTGTGCTGTTTTCAATGCGTAATGGGTTCTGCTTCAGTATCATACCTCACTTGATATGAAGCAGCCCAAATTTACCATTATCGAACGCTATTTCATGAGCGATGTGCTGCGGGTTCTGCTCGCGGTAACACTGGTGCTGGCGCTGATACTCCTGAGTAACAAGCTGACACGCTACCTGAAAAATGCTGCTACCGGTGACTGGCCAAGCGATGTGATTTTGCCATTGATGGGTTTGTCCACGATTGCCGGCCTTGTCCAGCTGGTGCCGATGGCTGTGTTCCTTGCCGTCATTATGGCAGTTGGCCGATTCTACAAGGACAACGAAATGACGGTCATCTCCAGCTGTGGCATCAGCCAGTTTCAACTCTACCGTCCTCTGGGCTTCGTCGCGCTGACGCTTGCCCTGATGATGGGTGTTCTGTCCTTTGGGGTTATACCGCATGCCAAGCGCGCCATTACCTATCTTATTGACCGGGCGGAGCAAACCTCGGAAATCACCGGTATATCTCCAGGCCGGTTTCAGGAATCCAATGATGGCCGCCGGGTCATCTATGTCGAAAAAGCCGATGATAAATCCAGTTCAGTAGAGAAAATTTTTGTGCTCAGTCGCAGAAAGGACGGTACCCAGGACATGGTGGTTGCAGAAAGCGCCTACCAGCAAACAGAAGAAGGGACCGGTGATACCCTGATCTACCTGAATAATGGCCACCGTTATACCGGCACACCCGGAGTGACCAATTTCAGGGTGGCCCGGTTTGAACAGCACTGGATCAGGGCGGCTGAAGGTGAACAGAATAGTGTTCGCATCGAGTATGAAAGCAAGCCGACGATGGAATTACTGGGTTCAGACCACCCATTCGATCGTGGCGAGTTCCACTGGCGGCTGGCGATGGTGGTAAGTCCGCTGCTGTTTACCCTGATCGGTTTGCCACTCGGCCGTCTGGGTCAGCGGGAAGGGCGTTATGGCAGGGTAATGGCCGGCGTACTCATCTACCTCATCTACTTCAAGTTGCTGCAGGTAGGCCAGATATTGATTGAGAACGAAAGCATGCCGGCATGGATCGGCCTGTGGTGGGTGCACCTTGGCCTGGCCGCTTATCTGGCCTGGAGCATGTATCAACTGAGTTTTGTCAAAAGCGGCGGTTTGTTGGCCAGGATCAGGCTGGCGCGCGCAAAATGAAGATACTCGACAAACATATCGGGCGACATGTCATTGCCGGTTCACTGATGGCGCTGGTGATTCTGGTTGCAATCGACCTGGTATTCGCTTTTGGCTCGGAAGTCAGTGATATTGGCGAGGGAAATTACGATTTCATTAAATCATTGTTTTATGTTTTATTGACGGCCCCCAGGCGGGCTTATGACTATATACCACTGGCAGCGATTGTTGGCAGCATGGTCATGCTCGGGGGCCTTGCGGCTAACAGCGAATTCATCGCCATGCGTAGCGCGGGTGTTTCGTTGACGCGAATTGCCATCTCAATCACAAAAGGCGGTCTTGCGCTGGTGGTGCTGGCGCTGGTCCTGGGTGAGGCGATTACCCCGTTTTCGGAGCCTTACGCACAGCAGATGCGCATGTTTGCGCAGACACAAAGTACAGCACTCAAGAGTGAGCATGGTATATGGGCGAGGGATGGTCGAAGTTTCGTCAATATCCTGCAACTGCGTCCGGGGGGAGAACTTCGCAGGGTTGATATTTATGAGTTTGATGAGAATTTCAGACTACGTTTCAAAACACATGCAGACAAGGCCTTGTTCGAGGACAATGCATGGGTGCTCTATAACATCGAGCAAGTGGAAGTAAAGCCGGATGGCCTGGATATCAAACGTTATGAACAGGCCAAGTGGGGGGCACTACTGAGCCCGGAACTACTCAGTGTGCTCGCCGTCAAACCAGAACAGCTGCCCATCTGGAGACTGACCACCTATATTGATTACCTGGAAGCAAACGGGCTTGAGACAGAGCCTTACGAGTTTGCATTCTGGAGAAAAATCATGGAGCCATTTGCGATCATCGTCATGTTATTACTATCTCTACCCTTTATATTCAGCTCTCTGAGATCAACTGGTGCAGGGCAGAGAATCCTGATCGGGATAGTGCTGGGCCTCGGATACTACCTCATCGCCCAGGTCATGGGGCGGGTGGGAGAAGTATATAACTTTAGTCCTTTCCTGAGCAGCGTGGTGCCTCTCGTGTTATTTGGCGGACTCGGCTTCGCTGCATTGAGATTTGCCAGATAAGCCTTCCAGGTGAATTGACTCGGTGCCGGGTAACTAATGCAACGACTACGTACAAGCCTTCTGATCATCCAGTTTCTGCTGCTGGCTTTCCCCCAGGCAGTGCAGGCAGAAGAAATCACGGTCGAGGTAAATGAAGGGATAGAAATCCCTGTTAGTGTTTACCCAGCCACTGGCGAGTACCTGCTACTGATGCTGCCCTCTGAACATGGCTATTTTCAGGGGCACCATCAGCTAGCAGCTGCGATATCCAAAAATAATACTGAAGTCTGGCTGGCCGACCTTTTCACAGCCTATTTTGCACCGGTTTCATCGGATGGCATGAGCAGTTTTTCCGCGAAAGATGTTAATGCACTTATTGATGAGGCCGGCAGCAAAACCGGGAAAAAGGTTTTTTTGATGACCAACGACAAGGGCACCGAAATACTTCTCCAAGCTATCCGGCACCGGCAGCAGCATGCAACACAAGAGGATGCGCTTGCGGGTGCGGTACTGCTCTCTCCCTACCTGTATACCAGTACCCCTGTAGCGGGCAAGGAAGTTAGCTATTTGCCGATTGCCACGATTACCAATTTCAATCTGTTTCTCATGCAACCAAAGTTGTCACCTAAATTCTGGCATTTCCCGCAACTGGTAGACAAACTGGAGCAGGGGGGCAGCGATGTCTATACGCAGAAACTGGATCATGTCAGAGACCGGTTCTTTTTCAGGCCGGATGCCACCGAAGAAGAACAGATCGTTGCCAGTAAGCTACCGACCCTGATCCAGCGCGCCATCCGCCTTACCGGCAAGTTGAGAGGTAAAAGGCAGATCGTCGAGCTTAAAAAACAGCCAGTTGATACGGGCCATTCAAAGGCAGCGAAAAGGGGCCTGCAACCTTATGCGGGAGATTTGACCCCCGGTCCATTTTCACTAAAGGGCATGGACGGGCGCAGCTATACACTGGAGGATTTTCATGGCCGGGTTATCCTGCTGAATTTCTGGGCAACATGGTGCCCGCCATGCGTCCATGAAATGCCATCCATGCAGGCGCTGCAGGATCAGTTCCCGGACAATGATTTCCACGTTGTTGCGATCAACATGGCTGAGGAGCCGGCAGTGATTGAGGAGTTTCTGCAAAAGATGGATGTCGATTTTACCATTCTGCTGGATTCAGATGGCCAGGTGCTCAGGGACTGGAAGGTATTTGCCTTTCCGACAAGTTATATTCTGGGTCGAGACGGAGAAATTGTTTATGCCGGGTTTGGCGCAATAGAATGGACCGAAGAGGCGGTAGTCAGGCAAATCAGTAATGCCATCAAGTGAGTTTGTTCAGGTTAAGTATTGACCCTGTTATTAGCCTTGCTGATGACGCGCAGGCTATGCGAGTTTCTAAATCCCCAATTTTTATTCGATCTTCTGTTAAGATGACGCCCTAAGAGACTGGCTGTTGTGCTACCTAGAATCCATATCAAGTTGTTCAAAAAAATCACGTAAAATCAAAAAGTTGCTGTTATTAGTTAGAAATAAAATTATCATGGTGTGTCATGCATAGGCATCAGAGAAACTGGCTGCTTGAAGATGAGACGCAGCTGCATGATTTTTTAAATTCCTTACGCGATCAATATGACTTGTCCGAATCGGGACAATCCGCTCAGCGCATTTCATATCTGGATACCTTTGACTGGAGAATCTGGCGAAAGGGAGACGTACTGGAATACCATGAGTTCAATCGTCAGAAGAAGCTCGTCTGGCGAAGCATTGACCATGAAAAAATTTACATGGAAATACCGGTCGATGAGTGCCCTGAGTTTATTAATGACATACCAGACTGGTTAATGCCGGATGTGCTTTATGAGGCAACACGGCCTCGTGCAGTTGTTGAGCAGGTTTTATCGCGTAGCCAGAGCCAGGTCTACGGATTGCGAGACACAAAGGGGAAGATGATCGGTCGAATCATGATTGTTCATGAAAACCAGCGGCACAATAACAACCGGCTGGGTTCAGCGTTGCCCATGCGCCTCTATGCAGAGCCGATGCGTGGTTATGAGAAGGCCTTCGAAAAGGTAAAGCAGGTTATCGACCAGTCAGGTCTGAAGGCTTATGGAAAGGATCCACTGGTGCAGTTGCTACGACTTGATGATCGCAGCCCATGTGATTACTCAACCCGCTTACGGTTGAAGCTGAACCCGGAGCAGCGGGCAGATGAGGCCTCACGTCAGATCATGTTACAGCTCATCCAGATGATGCAGCTCAATGAATATGGAATACGTGACGATATTGACACGGAATTTTTGCGGGACTATCGCTCTGCTTTGCACCGGGTGCATTCATTGCTGGGCCAGCTGAAACATGTGATCCCAGAAGATACGCGCCAGCGTTTTGAAGACGATCTGGTCTGGCTCGATGCCGAAACCAGCCGTTTATTCGAACTCAATAACTGGTTACTCGACTTCGAGCAGTACCGTGGACTGATAGCGGATGATGAACAGCTCTATCTGGATGAGTTGCATGGATGGTTGAGGACCCAGCGGCATGCAGCCTTGATGTCAGTTGTGCGGCTGTTTGCAAGTGACAAGTACCAGAAGTTCATGAAGCGCTGGCGGGTATTTCTGGAATGTGAAATTCCTGAGCATTCGGTTTTGCGCTGGGCCGAGCAACCTGTACATAAGGTTACCGGCAGGAGAATCTGGAAAACCTATCAGGCCTTGCTGGATTACAAGGGCAAGGATTTACCACGATTATTACAGATTGACCTCGCCAGGATGGACCAGCTGACCGCGACGCTATCCGATTTGCTGACATTATTCAGCATGCTGTACCCACATGGGAAGGCAATTGATATGATCAGGGAGTTGCGGATATTTTCCGATGCATTGGGGACATGCGTTGCCAGTCAGCGGCAAATACAGTTACTGCGAAGCCTCATCAGGGAGATGAAGGAGGGAGGTATAACGCAGAAAAAAACTGAGGCGGCGATGGATGAACTGCTTAATTGCATGCTTGACCATCAATCAGATCGTCTCAGGAATATGAAAACCCTGTTTCTTGATATTACTGGTGATGATATGCATAAACGTTTCAAAAAGATGTATGGAAAATCATGAAGATCATCGGAACCTATAACATTAAAGGCGGAGTAGGCAAAACGGCCACGGCGGTTAATCTCGCCTGTCTAGCTGCCATGGAGGGTTACAAAACGTTGATCTGGGATCTCGATCCCCAGGGAGCGGCGAGTTTTTATTATCGAATCAAACCAAAGATCAAGGGTGGATCGGACAAGCTGCTGGCCGAGCGTAATCTTGATAATGTGATTAAGGGCACGGATATTCCCAATCTGGACCTGATACCGGCCGATTTTTCCTACCGCAACATGGACGTACAGTTCAGTGAATACAAGAAGCCGGCAAAGCAGCTGATGAAACTGTTGCGGCCGCTGTCAGAGGAATATCACCTGTTATTCATTGATTGCCCGCCCAACATTACACTGGTTTCCGAGAACGTTTTTTACGCCGCGGATGTTCTGATGGTGCCCATTATTCCGACGCCATTATCAATCCGTACGCATCAGCAGTTACTCAGACATCTGAAGCACAAGCCCATGCTGAAGCTGAACATGATGCCGTTTTTTTCCATGGTGGATCGGCGCAAGAAACTGCATCGTCAGATTGTTGCCGAGTTGCCAAAAAGATATCCTGATATCAGTCCGCACATGATTCCCTATGCCAGCCAGGTCGAACTCATGGGTGTGCGCAGGGCGCCGTTATTCACCTATGCGGCAACAACACCCGCCGCCAAGGCCTATATCGGTTTGTGGCAGGCCGTCAAGCAGTCTATTAAATGATGGATATACCAATTACCTAGCAATCAAATCACATTGAAGATATGAGTGGAGCAGCACAACAGTTTGATGAAGACACACGGGTTCGCATGGCCAATGAGGTCATGGATCTGTTCGAGCAGTGGCAAGTGAATCTGGAAGATCAGCACAGCCTGCTCGCATTGCCGGACTCCATTAAAAAGCGGCATATGTACAGGTTTGCCGAGGACCAACCGCTACCTGAGGACACTGGAGTCTTGGAACGCGCTGAACATCTGATAGGCATAGCGGATGCCCTGCGCACTTACTTTCCGAATAGTCGCCATGCGCGTGCACGATTTATTCGGGCACATAGCAAGAAATTTTCGCGTCGTACCCCATTGCAAATCATGGTCGATGACGGGGTGAGTGGTCTGATCCGAATTCGCTCACATCTTGACTGCACCTATGCCTGGGACCTCACTGGATCCAGTGGATAATTGCTTCAGAATTGATTAATCCAGGGCAGATAACATCATAATGTTGTGCTAGTCTCGCGCTGATGAGTGCAATATCGAGCAAAGAAATAGTCGGGCCGGCAATCCTGCAGATCGAGCAGCTCAGGTCGCCGGATTTCGAGCCCGGCGAGAAACTGATTCATCAGACCCGCGTCAGTATCAAACGCCTGCGTGCACGTATCAAAATGCTGCGCAAGCTGCTCGGTAACAAACAGTACATGAGTGTTCTGGTTGAGCATGCCAAGGAACTGAGCCGTTACCTGTCGACACATCGGGACATGGATGTGATGTCTGCCTTGCTTGACCAACTGGCAAACGAGCAGAAGGATCCGGACAGGCGGGTCTTACTCGAAAAAATCAAGTTCCGCCTGATCGTAGCCCAGGAAGAAATCTGTTTTGATCGAGACAAGGTGATGCAGCTGGCTTCAATTGTCTGTAGCGATTTCAACGACTCAGATGACCATCATCTCAGCGATTCGGACATGAGCCGGTTTATTGGTAAAAAGACTAACCGTATATTCAGCAAGGGCGACAAGATACTGACCGACGGTGAATGTGAGCCGCTGCATGAATGGCGCAAGGAAGTTAAAGAATTTCTTTATCAGAACGAACTACTTGCTGAAGACAAGCAGCCTATCAAAAAAAAATCACTGGATGATCTCGGTAAAACACTGGGGAAGGTACACGATGTTTGCGTACTCGAGGAATCGATTGAACGCCTGCAGGACCGCAGCAGCCCGTTTCTGGACAAAACTGAATACAAACTTTACGGATCGGTAGTATTTGACCATCTGGCCAGTCTGTTCGATCTGGCACATGAGCGGCATCAGGCTGTGCTGAAAGACGTTAACGGCTAGTTTAGCTATTATGCTGCATCACAAGTGGGCAGAAGTACCAGGGTTTTGTAAACATAAATGACTGACTATGTTAGCCGGTCGTTCCGCATATTAGTCGGCTAGTCCCAGCGATCGTCCCTGACCTGTACCATGCCGTTTTCAACCTGTACCGGAAATGCGGGAGTGTCCTCATAGGCTGGCGCAGTCAACGCGGCACCGGTTTTGATGGAGAAGCGGGCACCATGTCGTGGACAGATGATTTCGTCGCCTTCAATATCCCCGCCAGTGAGGCAGTTTCCATCATGGGTGCAGTTGTCTTCAATAGCGTAGTATTCACCGTCGACGTTGAATACCGCGATCAATACATCGTCTACATCGACGACCTTGAAGTTTCCGGGAGTAAGTTCTGATTCAGGGGCGACGTCTGTCCAGTCAACCATGAGCTTTCTTCCTTGTCTAGTTGGTCGGAGGGGATTCTATAACATGCCCAGTTCGAGTTTAACTTCCATGGTCATGCTTTCGCGAGACCAGGGCGGGTCCCAGACAAGATTAACTTTAGCATCATTGACACCTTCAACTTCCTTGATCTTGCATTCAACCTGGCCTGGAAAAGTGTGTGCGACCGGGCAGCCCGGGGTGGTTAATGTCATATCGACTTCAACGTTGGCGTCATCGTCTATATCAATGCGGTAGATCAGACCCAGATCATAGATGTTGACATGTATTTCCGGATCAAACACCGTTCGTAGCTGGCAGATGATGTCATCTTTTAATGCTTCCTTGTCCATAACTAAAATATTTACCAGGCAGAAGGAAGGCTAAACCATGTCGCTGAACTGGCCTGCGTTCGGAATTCTGTTTACCAGCGCCATCTCCAGATGTTTCTGCAATGGTTCAAGTGACATTTTTTCAATCACGCTGCGGGCAAAGCCATAAACCAGTAACGCATGTGCAGCGTTGTAGTCGATTCCGCGGGAACGCAGGTAAAACATCATGTTCTGATCCAGCTGGCCTACAGTAGCACCGTGTGACGCAGTTACATCGTCAGCGTAGATTTCCAGTTGTGGTTTGGTATCGACTTCTGCATCCTTGGACAGCAACAGGTTCTTATTGGACTGCTGGGCGTCTGATTTCTGTGCATTCGGGTGAACATGAACCTGCCCGTTGAACACTGCCCTCGAATGCCCGTCCAGAATGCCCTTGTAAAATTCATTACTGGTGCAATGCGGCATCGCGTGATCTATCCGGGTATGGAAGTCGCAGTGCTGACGGCCTTCGGTTACATACAGGCCATTCAGGTTGCAGGTTGCACCTTCATCCCCCATCCATGAATTGATATCGTTACGGGCCAGCTGCGCCCCCAGAGACACCGAGTGGGAGGTAAACGTACTGTCTCGTTGCTGGTCTACCTGAAGTGTCGCAATGTGAAAAGCCTTGTTGCTTTCCTGTTGAACCTTGTAATGCTCAATATTGGCATTGGCAGCAAGCTTGATCTCGGTGGTGATGTTGTTGAAATATACGCTATTGCCAAGGGCCTGGTAGCTTTCAATAATTTTTGCCTGGCTACCCTGGCCGGCAAGTATCAGAATACGGGCCTGGCTGGTCACTTCTTCGTGTTTTCCGGAAGACAGAAACATCAGGTGAATCGGTAACTCAACCTTGGTGTTTTTGTGCAGTTCGACAAAAACTCCGTCACTCATGAATGCCATGTTCATGGCAGCAAATCCATTTCGGCTGATGTCAGCAGCGCTTCCAAGGTGCGTTTGAACGAGTTCAGTATCCTCTTTTAATGCAGTTGTTATGTCCTTTATTTTTACGCCATCGGGTAATGTGCCGAGGTTCGACAGGGGCGCTGAAAAACGGCCGTCAACAAATACCATGAGGTGGCAGGCCATATCCTTGCACAGGTAGTGGCTGAGTGACGCCGCATCAACAGTGTGGTCTGTAGTCTCGGCCAGTTTAAACTGGCGTTTTTCAATGGGACGAATACTGGTGTATTTCCAGTCTTCCAGGCGATGATGCGGAAAGCCCTGCTTGCTGAACTCCTGCAAT
>JBFFRZ010000043.1:0-13359 GCA_041572715.1 Gammaproteobacteria bacterium | reverse complement strand
TACCACCGCACCAACCCGCTCGCCGCCACCTCTCAACCGGCTCTTGCTCAACACTTGGTCGGCGATGCCCAACCGTTGATAGAGCTCCTCGGTTAGATATTGACCGCTGACGCTCGCCGAATAAGCGATCGACTTGGCAGACAATAGAGTTCTCTTCAGCGCTTCGACCGTCCCTATGTCCGGCTTCGCCGCCCCTTCGCGCACGGCCATCCCAATCGCCGAGCGCGCCAACGGCGTATAGCTATCGGCGATGATCAACTTCTCCTGCATCAGCTCCTTGAGGACGTTATCGGCAACGATCACCACATCCACCACTTCACCGCGTTTCAAACGATTGGGAATGGAATTTTCCCCGGTGCCGATCGATGTCGCTGCCGTAACTACTTTTCTCTTAGTTAATGCTTCGATTTGCGGCACAAGTTCGAGAAACGCCGCAGTAAAAGCGCCTGAGGTCATAACACTGAATTCATTGCTAGCCATAAATTGATATTCCTTCGTGTGTGTTTGAGCGAAATAGTGTTGCGATACCAAACTCCCTTGTAACGCCAATTTCCGCAGCCATTCAAGCGAAAGTCGCTCCGCACAGTTTTGGCGCATATCGTCTATTCTGTTTTTGCAGCTTGCAAGCGCGCACCACATCCTGGTTGACCCGGGTATCAGCACTGAGTGGAAGATATTCAACACCAGCTATGCAATGTATCTGGCAGTACTGGCCAGCATGATCCATGGATTGACCGTTCCGGGTTCGATTGAAGTCGCGCAACGCAGGAAGGGTCTGACCAAAGGCCTGTTCGAGTGGCTACGCAAGGCGCCATGGGGTAACCCGGTTTTCTCCGGCATGTTCATGTCCCTGGTGATCTTCGGATTTATCGGTGGTATTACCGGTGTGGTCATGGGTACAGAGCAGATCAACCTGATTATCCATAACACGCTCTATGTGCCAGCGCATTTTCATGCGACGGTAGCGGTCGGCACGACGCTGACATTCATGTCACTGGCCTACCTGCTGATCCCGGTCCTGTTCCGCAGGCAGATGATTTTGCCCTGGATGGCCAGGATTCAGCCTTATGTCTTTGGTGGTGGCATGACCATACTTATTCTGTTCATGCTGGGGGCAGGTACGTTGGGTGTGTCCCGTCGGCACTGGGACATGGACTTTGCCGGTGCGTTGATGGCATTTGAATACCCTGCAATCGCCTATACCCTGATGGCGGTTGCCATGATTGGCGGGTTGCTGGCTATTCTTGGTGGTGCCATGTTTCTACTGGTCACCGTTGGTTCATTGTTATTCGGTAAAAAGCTGGAACCTTCAGCCGGTATTCTGGAAAGCTTCATTGGCAAAGCGCTGGCAGCTTCAGTTTATTCCGTGAAAAAACCCGATGTATTGCCCATGGCTCCGAAGCTGGAAGATGAAGGGCATACAGCAGGATTTGAGGCCCCGGGTACATTCGGCCTGGCGATGCTGTTGTTGGTATCGTTTGTGGTTTATTACTTTATCAACTGGAAGTATCTGGCATCCGTTTGGCCGTTAGGATAGTACCTTTTTTCAAGGGAGTGGCCATCGCGCCCCTTCCTTGAATGTTTTGTTGCTTGGTCGAGATATTGCGAAATGGAAGCCGGTGTAAGTAGCCGAGCTTAACGATAGAGATTGGGTGTTTAGCATAATGGGATTATCAAAATGATTGCTCAACTGGTAGATGTCTTCAAGCTCCGTATCGGTTTTATCATGGCCATTACCGCGCTTGTGACCATGGTGGTTACGCCGGGTCAAATGGCATCGATGTGGGATGCGATTATTCTGTCCATGGCTGTGCTGATCGCATCCGCCAGTGCAGGCGCATTTAACCAGTATTACGAATGGGACCTGGATGCGCATATGCCGCGTACGAGCAGACGCCCGTTTGTTACCGGTGTATTCAAACGTGATTATCGCTGGTTACTGATCATTCTCGGGCTTCTGGTATTTTCTGTTGGTTGGGCGGCAGTTACCCTTAACGAGGTCGCGGCACTCTTCATATTTCTGGGCGCTTTCTCATACGCCATTGTTTATACAGTCTGGCTGAAGCGCCGGACCTGGTGGAATATTGTCATTGGTGGTTCTGCCGGCAGCTTTGCTGTACTGGCAGGTGCGGCTGCAATAGACCCCGGTCTTGGACCGATACCCGTTATTCTCTCCATCGTGCTGTTTTTATGGACACCATCGCACTTCTGGAGTCTCGCTATCGCGCAGCATAAATCCTATGCTGAAGCAGGTGTGCCAATGCTGCCGGTTGTGGTCGGTGATGAACTGGCCGCCAAAGCCGTCCTATGGAACACATTATTACTGGTAGGTATTTCAGTCCTGCCTTATTTTTACGGCATGGGTTGGCTTTATTTGATTGGTGCGGTATCAGGCGGGGGCTACTTTATCTACCGCAATGTACAAATGGTTCATGATCCTTCCAGAAAGGTGGCCATGAGCAGTTTCTTTGCTTCACTCATTCAATTGATTGTATTACTGGTCTTTGCTGTTGCCGATGTATTGTTACTCGGTTAGAAGTACACGGCAGATCAGATTCGGGAAATTACCGCTAATGCGCTACCTGACAGCATTGATTATGCTGTACCTGTGTATGTCGCAGTCTTTTATTCTACATGCGGATACCCAACCGGAAGCTCGTGGCAGTATCCAGAAATTTCAGTATAAAGCAGCACTGAATGCCAGCCAGGCAGCGATTGGCAACCAGCTTTCAGAGTATCGCTTCACCAACGAACAGGGCAGGGGTGTTTCACTGAGTGACCTGCAGGGAAAGCCGCTGGTGCTCAGCCTTGTTTATACAAGTTGCTATCAGATTTGCCCGATGACCACGCGTTATTTATCCACGGTTGTTGAAAAAGCCAGAAAAACACTTGGTGAGGATCAGTTTTCCGTTGCACTATTAGGGTTCGATAGCCAGTTTGATGATCCACTGGCAATGAAGCATTTTGCAAAGAAGCAGGGTGTTGATAATGCAGGTTGGCACCTGCTTAGTGCTGATGCCAAGACGATTAACGCTTTGAGTAAAGAACTGGGGTTCTTGTTTTTCTCATCGCCGAATGGATTCGATCATGTTGTTCAGGTCACCATAATAGATGCACAGGGAAAAATATATCGTCAGGTGTACGGTGAGGTTTTTGATACACCGCTACTGATTGAACCTCTCAAAGAGCTGATTCTCGGTAGACCCCGGCCTGATCAGACCCTGATATCCGATCTTATCAACAAGGTCCGTTTTTTTTGTACCAACTACGATCCGGCCAGTGATTCATATCACTTCGATTATTCTCTGTTTATCGGTATGTTGATCGGGGCGCTGATCATTATGCTGGGTTTAACGTTTCTGGTACGCGAGTTTTATTACGGCCGGCGCCCACCTGCAGCTTGATGTTTATCAAGTCAATCCTCGCCGTGCCTGACTAGAATCAGTGTTCAGGAGTTCATCTCGCCGAATCAGACCAACATTACGGGAATCATGCGTTGAGTTACATCAATCCAGTCAAGCGTGCCTACCTGACAATTGAAGCCTGGTTTAACGTTTCCTTTGGTCCGAAATGGAACCCGCTTTATAACCTGGGCACGTTGACCTTTTTTTTCTTCTGGATTGTCCTGATCAGCGGTCTCTATCTTTTTATCTTTTTCGATACCAGTCTGTCCGGCGCATTTAACTCCGTAGAATATATAACGCATGACCAATGGTACGTAGCAGGAGTCATGCGAAGTCTGCATCGCTATGCCTCTGATGCCGCGATTATCACCATATTGCTGCATATGTTCCGTGAGTTTGCGCTTGATCGGTATCGGGGATTCCGCTGGTTTTCCTGGCTGACCGGAGTGCCAACCCTGTGGTTGGTTATTACCCTGGGCATAACCGGGTACTGGCTGGTATGGGATGAACTGGGTCTTTACGTTGCCATGCTGTCTTCACAGCTTGTTGATGCGTTGCCTTTTATGACCGGTTCGATGGCGAGAAATTTCATTGGCGGGCAGCTATCGGACCGGTTTTTTACATTAATGGGATTCCTGCACTTTCTTGGTCAGCCACTGTTCCTGATATTTGCCATCTGGATTCATGTGAAGCGTCTCTCATTCGTCGAAATCAATGCGCCCGTTGGCCTTTCAATGGGCAGTTTTATTGCCTTGCTGGCGTTGTCACTTGCTGCGCCGGCGGTTAGCCATGAAGCGGCGGACATGCAGAAGGTTTCGGCGGTGCTGAATCTTGACTGGTTTTATCTGACCGTTTACCCCTTGCTTGATTATTTTACCGCTGGTCAGACATGGGTAATTACATTGAGCATTACATTTTTTCTTATGATCATGCCGTGGTTGCCACCAAAGAAGACCGGGCCCGCTGCAGAGGTACATCTGGAACAATGTAATGGCTGTGAACAGTGTGCGGATGACTGCCCTTTCGATGCGATCAGTGTGCAGGCGAGAACGGATGGGGCACGTTACGAGCATGAAGTGATTGTGCAGCCCGGACTTTGTGCCGCATGCGGTATCTGCGTTGGTTCCTGCCCCGCGTCAAATCCTTTCCGCCAGCAAAAAACCGAGCTTGTCACTGGCATAGATATGCCACAGTTCCCTGTTAATGAGATCAGGCAGCGGATTAAAACCGCGCTGGAAAAACTCGAGGGTGATACCCGGATTATTGTTATCGGCTGTGACAATGCACTCGACTTTTCCGGCCTGGACTCACCGGGCCTGCACGTAATGAGCCTGTTTTGCATCGGAATGCTGCCGCCAACCCTGGTGGAATATGCACTTGAGCATGGTGCGGATGGTGTGCTTATTACCGGGTGCAGAACTGGTGACTGTTACTATCGTTATGGCAATGAATGGCTGGATCAGCGCTTCGAGGGTAAACGACGTCCTATACTTCGAAGTCGTGCAGACAGGGATCGAATCAGGGTGTTTCGCGCGGCCGAGACCGACTGCGATCGCTTGCGCGAAGCGGTTAGAGAGTTTCAAAGTCATATCAGGATGTTAAACGAGACAAGGAACACTCAGGGCATGTATGGCAATGAATAAAGTAATGCGATACCTGCTTCAGGGCTTTAATTACATGCTGTTTATGCTGATTGTGTGGTATTTTTCTGCGCAGCCAGCTTATCGTCAGCTGGAAGAGGGTCAGGCAGTAGTGACGCTCGCATTTGCGCATGCGGCCAAATTAAAAGAAGAATGCAGGGTACGCACACAGGAGGAGTTGAATAAAATGCCACCAAATATGCGACTGCCAACCGACTGCCCGAGGGAGCGGTCGCCGGTGAGCATAGAAATGTATCTGGATGATGAATTGATCATGAAAAAGCTGCTCGATGCCCCGGGCTTTCACCAGGACCAGAGAGTTGATCTGTTTCACCGGGTAAAGGTGCCTGCCGGTAATCACCGGCTGATTGTTCTCATGAACGATGATATAAAGGCAAAGGCTCCAACTTATCAATACCGACAGACAGTTACACTGTCTCCTGAACAGCAGCTATTGGTTAATTTCGATGCCAGTGCCGGCGGTTTTTATACTCATTAATTAACTACAGCTTTTTACATATTTTGAATATATCTGAATCAGAGCCGGTTATACATAACGCGATCATTGATAGTTTCGTCCTGGATATGCCCGCTCAAAGCAGCCTGCAAAGACTCACGATCAGCTGGTTACTGCTGGCGCTTGGTGCCCTGGTCATTGGCGGGCTGTTTTCGATTCTGATTGTATTTTCCAGGACTCCGTATTTTCAGGATATTATTCCCTGGGTGGATTTTTTCCACACCGCGCTGGTTGTCCATGTCGACATGACAGTACTGGTCTGGTTCCTGGGCTTTGCTGGTGTCATGTGGAGTCTCAACAGTAGTGAGAAGTGTTTGAAATGCGCCTGGACCGCACTTGCATTATGTACTGCAGGAACCCTGGTAATATCAATCGCTCCCTTTTTGGGTGTTGCGAATCCGC
Source organism: Gammaproteobacteria bacterium (assembly GCA_041572715.1). Taxonomy (GTDB): domain Bacteria; phylum Pseudomonadota; class Gammaproteobacteria; order JAJDYQ01; family JAJDYQ01; genus JAJDYQ01. The sequence continues at coordinate 7,396 of JBFFRZ010000043.1, read as the reverse complement.
TGATGAATAACTATGTGCCGGTGCTGCAACACCCGATGTTTTACACCGGATTAGGCCTGTTTGGACTGGGGTTTGCCGTGCTTTCACTGCATGGCCTGGTGTTCTCACATTCAATAGGTCTGACGATTAGCGGTGACGGCGCACTGCGCTATGGTCTTTATACTGCGCTCATTGCTGCAATCGTTACAATCATAATGCTGGTTACTTCCTGGCTTGACATGCCCGGGTTTGCAGACGGGGCTTTCTATTTCGAGCTATTGTTCTGGGATGCGGGTCATACCGTGCAATTTGTGCATGTGCAATTGATGCTGGTAGCCTGGCTATGGATGGCTACCGTTACTGGCATTACAATTCGTCTATCCCCAAGAATTGCCTTGTTTATCTTCACGATGGGGATGGTGCCTGTGCTGTTAACACCGGTGGCCTATACGTTACATGATCTTGGCACAGCGTCGCATAAACAAGCCATAACCCAGCTGATGCAATATGGAGGGGGGCTTGCGGCAGTGCCCATAGGGCTGATGATTGCGTACAGTTTTTTCACGACGAGCTGGCGCGATATCAAGCTAGGACCCGAGTTCAACGCGTTGACAACTTCCATGATCTTGTTTGGTGTTGGTGGTGTCATCGGTTTTATGATTCATGGCAGCAATGTAACAGTACCGGCTCATTATCACGGCTCCATAGTTGCGGTCACGCTGGCCTATATGGGACTGACTTTTCATCTTTTACCCAGACTAGGCTTCAGGGCGCCTTCAGGAAAGGTGGCAACCTTGCAGCCAATAATCTATGCAGTGGGTCAGTTAATGCATGTAATCGGCCTGGTATGGTCGGGCGGCTACGGGGTTCAGCGTAAAACGGCCGGAACCGATCAGGCACTGGACAACCTGGAACGTGTGATCAGCATGGGGTTCATGGGACTTGGCGGGCTGATCGCAGTCATAGGCGGTATCCTGTTCCTGTTCGTCGTATTCAAGGCGATGTGGCCACATCGATAGCCATCACCGATCGAAAAATTAATGGAATTACAGATCTGTTGAAGCGAACGTAGTTATGCGGCTTGCCGAGTTTCCGTGATTTCATCGAGCTGATGCAGGTGCAGGCTTGTTTTGAGGATAAATATCTTTCGGGTTGTGCACTTGTAACTGGCTGGGCACCCCGGTATCGGATTTTATTGAAGTTTCGTCCGGCACTGTGTTTTGATTATTTTCCCGATAGATCATATTGATCACACTAAAAGAAGAAACAGCCAGTACGGAAATGATCACGAAAAAAATCAATGACCTGTTGGGTAGACGTTTCTGTAATCTGATTTCGATTGTATTCAGTATGTAATCTGAAATTCCATAGAGCAGTAACCCGGCTATCGTATAAAGTATAAATTCCATGATGGTCCGTGCTGTGCAGGCTATCTCGTATAGATATGAAAGGACATGATATAGATGACGACACCACTGATGGAAACATAAAGCCATAGCGGGAAGGTCCATCGTGCGATTCGTTTATGTGAACTGAAATTGCCTGCGATCGCGAGTCCTGCTGTGATCAATACCATCGGGAGCACTATGGCTGCCAGAATCACATGTGATGCAAGCAGGGAAAAATACAGGTAGCGCACATTGCCTTCGCCGGCAAAGGGTATGTACCCGACTTTTGCATGGTAATAGAGATAAAAAACCATGAAGATTGTGGACACGAGCAGGGCGCTTGCCATGCAAGCCTTATGCACGGTCCTGTTGCCCCTGCGAATATTGAATATCCCAAGGCTGACCAGTATTGCGGACAGGGTATTCAGGATGGCCAGGGTTGGTGGGATAAGTGGGATGATTTCCATTACGTTACCTGCTCTAGCAATTGTGATAGTGCTGCCACCAATGCCCGGGCGAATACGGTGACATAAACCGGTATTTAACGAAAAAGCGCATATATCTGCCGGTACAGATCGCTAATGATCTCGGGATGATGCGGCGGTGAAAATGAGGCGACTATTCTGGCCTGTGGGTCTACCAGAAAGATGGAACTGGTATGACTGACCAGGTAGTTACCGGGCGAAGTTTCCTTTTCCTTGATATAGGCCGCACTGAATTGCCTGGTGAGATCAGTCAGGTTATTCGGGAAACCGGTGATGCCGGTAAACAGTGGTCCAAAGTAATTCATGTAGCTGGAAAGAACCTCGGGTGTATCCCGTTCAGGGTCGACTGACACAAAGATAATTTGAGTATTATTCAGGATGTCTGGCTCATCTTTCAGTTGACTGGTCATGAGCTTCAGACTTGACAGCGTGGTCGGACAGATATCAGGGCAGTATGTATACCCAAAGAAGAAGAAACTCCACTTACCCTTCAAATTTTGCTCTGTGTAAATTTTCCCCTGCTGGTCGGTCATGGTGAAAGGTTTGAGTGGGATCGCCTCGGGTCTCAAGACCGCGATCAATTCCCCGGGAATAGTCTTCTTTCCGGGTGAGAAGGTTAACAGGGAAATCATGAGCAAAGTGACGACTGAAAGAAACAGTACAAGCGTGCCTACTGGAAACTCCTTGTTAGTCGACATTTTCTGAACGCCTTGAGTTGCCGGTTTTTCGCCATTCACGAGTAAACCACCAGGAAAACACCAGTGCCAGGATGATATTGATTCCTATCCCAATGAGGAAAAATACGGACTTGTCCCTTGACTCGTCCTCTAACGGGCTTTTCCTTTCAGAGTGGTCCTGTTTGGCGGCCATGAGTCGGCTGCGGTCATTACCGCTTAAACGTGTTGAAACAGGGTCAGAAATTTCGTTTGGTATCACCGGTGGGGACGAAATGATATGGCTTTGAGCCTCTACATCTTCGGCCTGCAGGAATGTGGGCCAGAGGATAATGCAGACCAGTATCGGGATCAGGTCAACAGGCCCTGGCAATGGCTTTGGCCGGGTGCAATCAGCAGCGATTTTCATGCTGTGAATGGTATCATTTTGCCCGTAATTAGTCAGGAATATGAAGTGAATCGTAGCACTTGACGGATGTCATGTACTACCTGGCAGGTAGTGGTATTCTCCATACCATTGTGTAATCTTCAGGGAGCACCGTTAATGAAGAAAGTCTGTTCTTTTAGCCTGATGATATTTCTGATTTCATGTGCCTTGCTAACCGGTAGCAGCTGGGCGCAGCAGGAAAAGATTGCTACGCCTGATATTTATTCGGGGTTTTACTCCCGGGAGGAAAACTACGGGAAAGTAGCCCGCGAATCAGGCAATAGTCACTACGTGAAATTCTATCCCGAGAACCGGATCATCAGGCTCTATATTCCTTTTCCTTATTCAAAAAGCCTGAAGGCGGAAGCCATCAATGCTGCATTTGATACCATTGTAAAAACCACCACTGGTAGTGCCTATATAAGGGATAAATTCGGTGTCATGGAGCAACAGAGCGTAGCGCATACTGATACCTTTCGCTGGATAGATGGCCAGGCCATGTACGATTGTGGCAAGGCACGCCCGTGTAAAATTGAGTTCGAGCCGGATTCCATGACCGTGATAGAGCCCGGGGTCGTTATGGAACACAGGGTTTCGTATGAGCGTGTGTTAAATAATTAAGCATCGTTTAACGCGTATTTATTTTTACTCAGGGAAGATATCCCGATGAAATTCAGAACACTGCTGGTCGCATCACTCATGCTCATGGTTTGGCAGTCTGTTGCCAGTGCCGCTGACGGCAAGATACATGTGTCCGGCGCATGGATACGTGAAGCACCGCCTAATGCGGTTTCACTGGCGGGTTACATGGTGATGGAGAACCGATCGGACAGAGAATTGTCACTGGTCAGCGCGGCAGCAGATGTATTTGCTCATGTCATGATCCATCGGACGACACACGAAAGCGGGATGGCGCGGATGCATCATCAGCGACAGGTACTAATACCGCCAGGTAAAACGATCAGGTTTGAACCCAATGGATACCACCTGATGTTAATGCATCCAAAGCTAGCGATTAAAAGCGGGGACCAGATTACGATTCAGCTCGGGTTTTCAGATGATAGTGAGCAGCATGTCATTTTTGAGGCACGTAAACAGGCGCCTGAAAAGTAACCGGTTCGGTGGTCAAGGAATACGAGCATTGTTTACTATGCATGCGCATAATATAGCGATGCAGCAAGCCTATGAAGCGGAACGAACAGAAAAATTCATGATCCTGGCACCCAGCTCGTTTAACTGTCTAATAGCTAGCTTTTCTGTCGTGACAGTCCGCCTGGAATCGTCCAGGCAATGACGTGTTACACATTCCTGAAGAACGTAGCACTCGGCGCCCAGCTCAGCTAATTCATCAATGAGATTTCTGAGTTGGTGTTTATTGAGCATTTCGGGGTGAACGGTTGTCCGAAATTCATGTGCGACACCGCTTGAAATTAATATGCGTGCGCTTTCCCATGCACGTTCACCGGAACCCCTGACTCCGGTAATACGATGATAGTCTGCCCTGGCAGACTTGATATCCATGCCTACCCAGTCAACCAGTGGCAGGATATTATATAGCCTCTCAGGGTATATGCCTGCGGTATGCAATCCAATCTTATAACCCATGGATTTGACCTGGTGCATGGCGTCATCAAGTCTTTTATACAATGTTGGTTCACCACCGCTGAACACGACTGCATCAAGCAGGCCTTTACGTTTCTCGAGCAGTGTTATCACATGCTGCCAGGGCACGGCATGGTCGTTGTTTCGTGACAGCAGGTTTTCATTCTGACAGTAGCCACAACGCCAGGGACAACCCTGGAGGAAAATAACCGCGGCTAGTTCGCCCGGGTAGTCGATGGTGGTCAGGGGTGTTACGCCGCCAACCACCACCATGTTATCAGTAGTTGGCGCGGCGCTCACTGAAGAATTGCCTTTCCTTGTGCTCTGACTGTTTTCCTGGATTGAACGATGTCACCGGACGGTGATAGCCCATAACCCGGGTCCAGACTTCGCAACGGGTACGTTCTTCATTTTTAAGCTCAATAGATTGTTTCTTCATAATCATTCTCCTTTGTTTTGTTTTGAGATAGCAGTCCCGCCTTTTTTCTGGCGATCAGTTCCTCATCACAGAGAGGGCAGAACTCATGTTCACCACTCAGATAACCGTGATCGGGGCAGATCGAGAAGGTCGGCGTAATGGTGATGTAGGGCAGGTGAAAGTTACCGAGGGCTCTTTTCACCAGTTTTTTACAGGCTTCTATGCTTGAGATACGCTCGTTCATATACAGGTGAAGTACTGTACCGCCGGTATATTTCCGCTGCAGGTCATCCTGCATCTGCAGTGCCTCGAAAGGATCATCGGTATAACCCACCGGGAGTTGCGAGGAATTAGTGTAGTAAGGTTTTTCATCGCTGCCGGCATGCAGGATGAGCGGATAGCGCTTGAGATCCTCCTTGGCGAAGCGATAGGTGGTGCCTTCTGCCGGTGTGGCTTCAAGGTTATACATATTGCCGGTTTCTTCCTGGAATTCGAGCATACGTGTACGGATATGATCCAGAAACTGTAATGCCATGGCCCTGCCTTTTTCGGTGGTAATGTCTTCACTATCATCAGTAAAGTTACGGATCATTTCATTGATGCCGTTTACACCGATCGTGGAGAAATGGTTACGCAATGTGCCCAGGTAGCGCTTGCTGTATGGGAATAGCCCCGCGTCAAGATGGTGCTGGATGACCTTTCGCTTGATCTCGAGACTATTGCGCGCAAGGTCAAGCAATTCGTCCAGCTCCGTGATCAGTCGGGTTTCATCTCCTGAATACAGATAGCCCAGCCGGGCGCAGTTTATGGTGACCACGCCAAGAGAACCGGTTTGTTCGGCTGAGCCGAACAGGCCGTTACCGCGTTTGAGTAGTTCGCGCAGATCCAGTTGCAGGCGGCAGCACATGGAACGGATCATATTGGGCTTGAGTTCGGAATTAAGGAAATTCTGGAAGTAGGGCAGGCCGTACTTCGCAGTCATTTCAAACAGACGGTCTGCATTTGCTGAATCCCATATAAAATCCTCCGTGATGTTGTAGGTCGGGATCGGAAAGGTAAATACCCTGCCTTTCGCATCGCCTTCCATCATGACTTCAATATAGGCACGGTTGATCAGATCCATCTCATGTTGCAGCTCGCCATAAGTAAACGGCTGTTCTTCGCCACCGATCATCGGCACCTGCTCACGCAGGTCCTGCGGACAGACCCAGTCGAAGGTGAGGTTGGTAAATGGTGTTTGGGTCCCCCAGCGGGAGGGGACATTCAGATTGTAGATCAGTTCTTGAATCTGCTGACGTACCGACTCATAGCTCAGGGTGTCCTTGCGTATATAGGGTGCCATATAAGTGTCGAAAGAACTGAATGCCTGGGCACCTGCCCACTCATTTTGTAAGGTCCCGAGAAAATTCACGATCTGGCCAACAGCCGATGACAGGTGCCTTGGGGGACTGGCTTCGACGCGCCCTGGAATTCCGTTAAGGCCTTCGTTCAGCAAGGTCCTAAGTGACCAGCCGGCGCAGTAACCCGCCAGCATATCCAGATCATGTATGTGTACATCACCCTCCCGGTGTGCCTCACCAACTTCTGGTGGGTAGACATGGCTTAACCAGTAATTGGCAATCATCTTGCCTGATGTGTTCAGGATCAGTCCGCCGAGTGAATAGCCCTGGTTGGCGTTAGCATTCACTCGCCAATCGGATTTGTCGAGATATTCGTTAACTGAAGCTGACACATCAACGAGGGTTCTTTTGTCCTGCCTCAGTTTATGATGCTGTTCCCGATACACAATATAGGCACGAGCGGTCTTGAGATGATTGGCTGATATAAGCACTTGTTCAGCAACATCCTGTACTGACTCAATATCCGGTATTCGGCCATTGTTATAACGATGGCTCAATACCTTGATCACCTGTCTGGTCAGTAACTGGGCCTCAAGATTATCGAATTCATGTGTCGCCTGACCCGCTTTAGTGAGTGCTTTTTCTATACGGCTTGCTTCAAATACAGATTGGGTGCCATCTCTTTTGATGATTCGCTGCGGGAGCGAAATAACGTCATTTGACTGCGGTGTACTCATATTCATACTCATACTCTCCAGTTATTATTAGAGTATGCCCACCTACATATTGTTGTTTCTCCCTATGAAGAGCACTATATATAGTGGTTTGACCTTGTCTTTGACGTATATCAAGTCAAATACCATAATTTATACATGGAAAATATACCAGTCTCGACATTTGTAGTCGGATGCGCCGGGTAAAGATTTGATGAGCCGTTCAGGTGAAACAACATGCGTTGACGCTATGACTCAACATCATTAACCCGACAGGAATGGCGACGAGCTGTGCTTTATGCATCAAGGTGTTGCTCTTGATGACCAACACCCGTTAATTATTGGCTGGTGCTATCTTCGGGGTCTGGAT